>SKHU01000017.1 GCA_007116755.1 Alphaproteobacteria bacterium | reverse complement strand
CAACGGCTCGGTCAGCGCCCAGTCATCGGCCAGCAACCTGTCGGCACGAAGCGGCGGCCTGTCCCGATCCAGCAGCAAAAGCTCCGCAATGTCGTCATAACGCGCAACGACGGCTTCGGGCGCGTAGTAAACGATTTCCTCAAAAGCCGTGAAATGGATTTGCGCCATAATCATATAGCTGGATTTATCCTGAACGGAACCGCGCGATTCCAGCATATTGCGGTAAAGCCGCATATAGCGGATCCATTCCTCTACCGCGCTCTCCGCCTGTCCTTGCGCTGCAATATAAACCAGATGGGAGGATTTCATACGCGCCAGACGTTGTGCCGTCTGTCTTGGAAACCGTGCGCCGGTCAGTTCAGGCGGCACGGAAAAATTCCGGTATTCCGGCAGTTTCTCAAAGCGCCCCCATAAAATATAATTATCCCAGATCATGCCGTGCAGATCGGCGTTTCTGATGCAGATCTGCCGTTCTGCTTCACCCATACGGAAAAAACGGTTGAAACAGTACAGCCCGCTTGTATCGCCGTAAAGCTCCAGCCTGTTTGCACGTGTCGGCACCGCATAATCATGCGGACGCTCAACCGCCGGCGGTACGTCATATTCCGTTCCGATCCCGATATGATCGCGCAGCCGCTGATAAAACACTGCGCCAAGCCATGTCTGATAGCGCCCGTGCGCATAGGCATCCCCGGCATCGGGCGGTGAGGCAAGCCCGGCCAGAAGAAAATAGGCGTTATCCTCCCAAAGCGCCGTCTGGTTTTGGTAAAGAGCGGCGTTAAATTCCGGGTCTGTCGCGGGAGCACGCAGGATTTGCACGGACAGTACCGAGAAAAACAGGAAAATCGCCAGAAAACTTCCGGTTTCAATCATAACCCGTACAGGCCTCAGCACCCGTCCCAGACGGGATTTTCGTATCCGTTCCAATTTTTCGCGTTTTTGCGGGCTCAACTCTGCCCGTGTCCGGGCAAGCAGATCGGCAATATGACCGCGCAGTTTCGGCAGAAAAAACGGCAGCGTCCAGAATATCTGCGCAGCAGCCGTTAAAATAACGCCGCTTGTCGCGCGGTTAAAATCCAGTGACAGATGCAGAACATGCCAGAAAATATAAAGGCAGAAAATATGCGTCGGCAGATAGCGCATCAGCACATAACAGGCCGCCCCTGCAAAACCAAGCCTCCCGCCGTCCGCCCTTTTGACCGTCACCCCTGCCGCCCGCAGGCCTGGGCTGCTCGCCCAAAAAGCAAAACACAGCACCAGAAGCGGCATGAACAAAAACCACGACACGGCAAGCGCCGGCCAGAATTCCGCCCAGCGGCACATATCCCATGTGCCGAAACTGAGATAGCGTACGCGGTATTCCGGCAATTCCGCCGCAAGCCGTCCGACAAAACAGAAATCCTCCCGCCGCGGGTAAAAATAGGCAAGATTGATGATGACCGCCAGCGTTATCCATAAAAAAAAGTCTCCCCACTCCCCCATGCGGCGGGAATGCCACAGCGCCCATCCTTCATATCTGCCGTTCTTTTTCGCGTCGCTTTTTTTCATTGTCTCCGCCGTTTTGCAAACCGCCATCATACATGATTTGCGCATAAGACGCACCCGCTGTTTTCCCTGTTTTTTCGCAGGTTTTCCCTTGACAGCGCCGCGGAATTACGGTCTTTTTGGGGTATTATACAGGAAATCCCGATACCTTAAAAAACAAAGGAGCACACCCCTCATGTCTTCAGAAGCCGCAAAATTTGAAGAGCCGCAAAGCGTCACGCACCGAGATATGGCCAATGCCATCCGCGCATTATCTATGGACGCGGTGCAAAAAGCCAATTCAGGGCATCCCGGGATGCCGATGGGGATGGCTGATGTTGCCACGGTGCTGTACACGCAGTTTCTGAAATACGATCCGCAAAATCCGACATGGCCGGATCGCGACCGGTTCGTGCTGTCGGCCGGACATGGTTCAATGCTGCTTTACGCCATCAATTATCTGACAGGATACGAAAAAATTACACTGGACGACATCAAAAATTTCCGCCAGCTTGGCCGCGTCACCGCAGGCCATCCCGAATACGACCCCGAGGCAGGCATTGAAACCACGACAGGCCCGCTGGGACAGGGGATTGCCAACGGTGTCGGCATGGCTCTGGCGGAAAAGCTCCTTGCGGCGCGCTTTGGAAAGGATCTCGTCAATCATTACACTTACGTAATTGCGGGCGACGGCTGCATGATGGAAGGGATCAGTCACGAAGCCTGTTCTTTCGCAGGACATCTCGGCCTCGGCCGTCTAATTCTTCTGTATGATGATAACGGTATTTCCATCGACGGACCGACCTCCCTCTCCTTCAGCGAGGATATCCCCAAACGTTTCGAAAGCTACGGCTGGCACGTTCTGACAATTGACGGGCATAACCCGGAAGCCATCAGCCGCGCGATTGCCGAAGCGCAGGTACAGCAGGACAAGCCCAGCCTGATCTGCTGCAAGACAAAAATCGGTTACGGCGCACCGAATAAGGAAGGCACGGCCTCCTCGCACGGCTCGCCGCTCGGCGATGACGAAATCGCCGGTGCGCGCGAAGCGCTCGGCTGGCCGCATGCACCGTTCGAGATACCCGATGCGGTTCTGGACGCATGGCGCAGCGCCGGAACGGGCGGACAGGAAGCGCGGAAATCATGGCAGCTCCGCCTTGACAGCCTTGACGGAAACGAACGGGAAAAATTCGACCGGTTCCACAGCGGCAAGGCCGCGCATCTCATCCTTGATGCCATTGATGCGTTCAAGAAAAAAATCAGCGCAGACCGGCCGAAACTGGCCACGCGCCAGGCCTCCGGCAATGTTCTGGAAGAAATTGTGCCGCATATCGAATCTCTGATCGGCGGCTCGGCCGATCTGACAGGCTCGAACAATACGCTGGTGAAAGAACACATGCCGCCGATCT
>SKHU01000288.1 GCA_007116755.1 Alphaproteobacteria bacterium | reverse complement strand
GGCGAAAAAACTGGCGTTCCCATAGCCTGCAAGCCGAGCCAGGCATCAAGTGCATGATGATGGAAGGCTTTCAGGAGCTGTCCGGCCTGGTTTATCCCGACCAGAAAAAACTGGAAAGTTTCTGGAAAGGCTTACGCCAACACTTGCGTGCCGGTAAAACCGATCTGCGCCCTGGGGAATGCCTCAGTGCCCTGGGGTTTGTGAAAAGACGTTTCGTGCGCCATTTTGCCGACTTTAAGGCTAAACTTAATTCAGGCTTGGAGATTCAAGGCTGGCCTTTACCCGCGCAGGTTCCCTCAACTAACCACCTGGCCGCTGCACCCTGGTACACGGCGGTATTAGAAAAAGCCGCTGTAGACCCGTGCACAGAAACGGCTTTGCAAAGCTTTTTATCAGCCGCTGACCCGCTGGTTGAGTTAAATGAAACTGACAGCAGCCTGCGCTGTGTACGCGAGGCTATACAGGCGTGTCCTTCGGTTGCGTCCAAATTTGCAGGGCTCGACGGGATGGTTTTTCATGCCAGCCAGCTTGAACAGGGCAAAGCCTTTGATGACCCAGAACAGGCCAAGCTCACCTTGAAGGCATTGAATCACCTGCGACAAGTAGCAGAGCTTCCCGAGCCGAGCAGTTTCTATGCCGTGTTGATTATGGATGGTGACAGCCTGGGTAGCCAGATGAGTGACAAGGATAAGCAAGAAGGCATTTCCAAAGGCCTGAATGCTTTTACTAAGGGTGCCCCCGAGTTGGTCAAACAACACGATGGCTTTTTAGTCTATGCCGGTGGCGACGATGTACTGGCCCTGGTTAGCCTGCCGAAGGCAGTCGAACTGGCTTTGGAACTGCGAAATTTTTACGCAAAATGCTTTGACGAGCAAAACCGGGGGCGGTCTGCGGGTCAATCCCTGCAGCAAGGCAGGCGTCGCGCAGTGCCGGAAATTCATGGGTGTCGAGCGTGCGGCAATCGAGAAAAACGCGGTTTCCGGCGGAAAGCTCGGCAAAAACGGCACGGCTGACAATATCGCGCGGCGCAAGTTCGGCACGCGGATGGTAAGACGGCATGAAGCGGCGACCGTCCTGCGTCACCAGCAGAGCGCCGTCGCCGCGCAGAGCCTCCGTGGCCAGCGGCGCGGGATCGCGTTCCAGCGCCAGCGCGGTCGGGTGAAACTGTACGAATTCCATATCCGCCAGCACCGCGCCCGCGCGGGCAGCCAGCGCAATGCCGCGCCCTGTGGCAAAAGCGGGATTGGTCGTATGCGAATACAGCGCACCGATGCCGCCTGTGGCCAGAATCACGGCGGCAGCGGGGTAAATACAAAACGCGTTTTTGCTGCGGTCATGCGTCATCACGCCCGACAATGCGCCGAGCGTCGGCGTGAATTCGCGCACCAGCGCCACGGCGCTTTGAAACGGCACGAAACGGATATTTTCCTGCTGCGCAGCGGCAGAGGTCAGCGCCCGCATCAGCTCTTTGCCGAAACCGTCACCGGCTTTGGCACGCAACACACGGCGGCGGCTGTGGCAGGCTTCGTGATTGAGCGCGAAACCGCCGTTTTCCTCGTCGCGCTTGAAAACGACGCCGTAGCGTTCCAGAATTTTGATATAATCGGGCGCATCGCGGGTCAGGGTACGGACAACGTTTCTGTCCGCCGTTCCTGCGGCGGCTTTTACTGTGTCGCGCCCGTGCGCGGCGGCGCTGTCGCCCATTGCCACGGCGGCGGCAATACCGCCCTGCGCCCATGCGCTTGCGCAGATGCCGTCCAGTTCCGCCTCACTGAGTACGGTGACGCTGCGCCCCGCTTCGGCGAGTTGCAGCGCCGACGTCAATCCGGCTGCGCCCGCGCCGACAATGACGACATCCGTATTTTCTTCAATTTTGATCATTTCGCTGTTCCATCCGTTAAATTTTGACCGCCAGCATCCGTTCAACCGATTGCCGCGCACGTGCCGCAATCACGGGATCGACCGTGACCTCGCCCGACATATTGCGCAGACAGTCGAGGATTTTCGGCAGCGTAATCCGTTTCATATGCGGACACATATTGCAGGGGCGCACGAATTCTACGCCCGGATTGTTGACCGCAACATTGTCGGACATCGAACATTCGGTAATCATCACCACGCGGCCGGGCTGTTTGTCGCGCACATAATCGCTCATCGCCTTAGTCGAACCGGCAAAATCGCAGAGATCGACAACTTCTGGCGGGCATTCGGGATGCGCAAGGATAACAGCTTCCGGCCAGGCCTTGCGGAACTGGCGGATGCTGTCGGGGGTAAAGCGCTCATGCACTTCGCAGCTTCCGGCATAAGTGTGAATTGTTTTTTTCGTCTGCCGTGCGATGTTTCGCGCCAGATACTGGTCGGGGATCATCAGGATTTCGTCCGAGTCGAAAGATTCCACAATCGCCAAAGCGTTCGAGGAGGTGCAGCAAATATCGGAGGCTGCCTTGACCTCGGCCGAGGTGTTGACGTAAGTGACGATCGGCACACCGGGATATTTTTCGCGCAGAAGATCGACATCCGCCGCCGTGATCGAGGCGGCGAGCGAGCAACCCGCCTTCATATCGGGGATCAGCACGGTTTTCTCGGGGCTGAGAATTTTTGCGGTTTCAGCCATAAAATGCACACCGGCCTGAATAATGACCTGTGCATCTGTTTTCGCGGCTTCCTGCGCAAGCTGCAGCGAGTCGCCGGAAAAATCCGAGACGCAGTGGAAAATTTCCGGTGTCATATAATTATGCGCCAGAATAACCGCGTTTCTTTCTTTTTTCAGCTTGTTGATTTCATAGATATACGGCGCGAAAGCCGGCCATTCGGCGCGGGGAATGACTTTGGAAACGCGCGCGTACAGCGCTTCGGTCTCCCGCGCGATTTCTTCCGTGTATTCCGGCACATGCCATGCGGTGTCCTGTGGAACGGCGCAGGCAGCGCCGTTTTTTTT
>SKHU01000067.1 GCA_007116755.1 Alphaproteobacteria bacterium | reverse complement strand
CGTTGTCGATGCGCTGATCGGGCAGGGCGTGCCGCAGATTCACGTGATGAACAGAACGCGGCGCAATGCTGAAAAACTGGCCTCGGACATGGCAGCGGATGGCGTGACAATCACCGTGCATGACTGGGATGACAGCCATCACGATCTGTTTTCTACGGTGACGCTGCTGGTCAATGCCACGCCGCTGGGCATGGAAGGCGGGGAAGAACTGGAACTGCGTATCGTCCGGCATCTGCCGAAGGAATTTGCCGCGGTTTGCGATCTGGTCTATGTGCCGCTGGAAACGCCGTTGCTGGAGCGCGCGCGCAAGCGCGGTCTGGTCACGGTGACGGGAATCGGCATGCTGGCGCATCAGGCCGTGCCGGGATTTGCCTATTGGTTCGGGCAAAGGCCGGAAGTGACGGATGAGCTGCTTGATCTGTTACAGTGACCGGCCTTGCGGCGGCTTTTTCCCAGCGGCCGTATTGGCTGCCGTTTTCTGAATTTCGCGCGGACGGCGCGGCGCGGTCAAGGCTTCGGCCAGCGCTTCGGCCAGATAACCGGCCTGTTTTTTTGTTTCTTTTTCTTCAGCTTCTGTAATTTTTTTTCAAGACTCTCTACCGAGACTATAAATTGTTCTGTTTTTCCATTCGTGCTTTTTACGTAGGTTGTGTTAAGAGTGTTTTCATAATACGAAAAATATATTATTCGTATTTATTTTTTGTCCGTTAATTTTGATCCAGGCCATTGCCTTAAATTCTCCTTTTCTGACTTATTGCTTGCGCTGAAAGCCGGCGACGGCGCGGTTGACCTCGCGGCGGGTTTTGCTAAACGGTGACAGCAGCGTGTTTTTCAGCGCGGCGCGGGAATCGAATTTCTGGTAATAGGCTTCCATCGTCAGCGCGGTCAGCCGCCCTTCTTGATTAAAGAAGCCGCTGACGGCGGCGCGGGCGTTTTTCTCGCCTTCTGCCATTTCGCGCGGCATGGCAAGGCTTAAGGACTGCGGCTCTTTCAAAATCACCGCATGCGGGATGTTTTCCCGCTTCAGATAGGCCAGAAACGCCTCGCGCAATTCCTCGGGTTTAAAATGTTTCTCGTCAACCTCCTGCGTGCCGTCGGCATGTGTCACGGTCGATTTGATAGAAGATTCGGCAAAGCCGAGCGTGACCACCATGGCCTGTTCGGCAAAAAGATCGGCCTTTTTGACCGCTTTTTCAAAATCGGATTTCATGTCTTTGTCCCTCTATTCTCTCTGTTACCCGTTTGGGTAAACAATACTTTGCCTGTCTGCTTGTGTGTCATGCCCGTGTAAACGGGCATCTTATAACCTTGTTGATACAGTGTTAAAAGATTCCCGCTTCGCGCGGGAATGACAGTTTATTTATTCAATCCGCTATAAAGCACGATAGAAAAAACTATACGCCCGAATATGCGTTATGTCAAGTTACAGCACGGTGAAAATCGATTTAGTTATTGAATTATCTATGATAAATGGCGTGTTGGATTCAGCGCCGTGCGTCCCTGCCGCAATTCAAAATGCAGCTGGGGGGTGGAAACGCTGCCGGTGCGTCCGACGGTGCCGATGGTCTGTCCCTGCCGCACCGTATCGCCGCGCCTGACCTGCGTGTTGTGCAGATGGCCGTAGGCGCTGACCCAGCCGTTGCCGTGGCGGATCAGAACAAGATTGCCGAAACTGGCGAGTTCGTCGCCGACATAGACGACCGTGCCTTCGGCAGCGGCTTTGACGGGGGTTCCCTGCGGTGCGCCGATATTGACACCGTCATTATGCAGCCCACCCGGTTTCGGACCGAAATCCGACAGGATTTGTCCTCTGACCGGCCAGATAAAGCTGCTTTGCGCGGAGGATGCGGCGGGCGGTGTCGCGGCGGCGCGCGGTGCGGCCGCGGGGGACGGATTTGCAAGATTTTGCGGAGCTTGCGGGCTGCGCAGACGGTTGTTTTCCTGCGGTCTGTGCAGTGCGGCGGTTTCCATTCGTGCGGTTTGCGCCAAATCCTCTCTCTCGATTGCGGCGGCCTGTCCCGCAGGCGGCAGGAAGGTGTCGCTTTGCACAGCGGGGCTGTGTCGCGCCTGTGCCGAGGCTGTCTGCACGGAAGCTGTGCTGCCGGAGGAGGGAAGACGCAGCCGCTCGCCCGCCGTGATGCGGTAGGGTGGCTGCATATTGTTCAGCCGCACCAGCTGGTGCGTATCGATATGAAACATGCGCGAGATGCTGTAGAGGGTATCCTGCTCGCGCACTTCGTATTCGGCGGGTTTGGGCAGACGCAGCCGCTTTCCTGCCGCGAGATGATAGGGCGGGCGCAGATTATTGGCGGCAATCACATCTTCGGGATTGGCGCGGTAGCGCTGCGCGATGCTCCAGACCGTATCGCCGCGTCGCACCAGAACGCGTCCGGAGGATTGCGCCGTGTTCATGCCGTACACCGAAACCGCAGCGGGTTGCGGCGGCGCTTTGCGGGCGCAGCCGAGAGGCAGCAGGGCAAAACACAGCAGAACCGGCAGCAGCAGCAGAATTTTTTTCGATCCGGGATTGTGTCGTTTCATCATACAAACACTCCGCTTTGTTGTGTTATGCGCCGGCAAGACCCAAAACGCCGTCTTCGGCAAGGGCGCATTCCGTTTCTGTACCGGACGGGATATCCTTTTCCGGCTGTTTGCGGTTTTTATTTCTGTCGTTCCCGTCCTCTTTATCCGGTGCGATATCGGGCAGCAGCGGCACGAAACGCACGGGAAGCATGCGTTCTTCCTCATATCCGGTTTCGGTGCGCGTGATGCGGTAGATATACTGCTCCGCCCGTCCCATCGGAATCACCAGAATGCCGCCAACGGAAAGTTGCTCCATCAGGGCAGGCGGCGGCTTGTCGGCCGTGGCGGCGGCGGTGACGATAATGCGGTCGAACGGTGCCTGTTCCGGCCAGCCTTTCATACCGTCGCCGGCGAT
>SKHU01000009.1 GCA_007116755.1 Alphaproteobacteria bacterium | reverse complement strand
TGCCGGGCAGCTCCAGTGTTTCAAACCGCGTTGCCGTCGCCGCATCATACCCGTCGTCATAAACCAGTATTTCATCCTGTTGCCAGAGTTTGTCGCGATTGGCAAAACGGATGCGCAGCGCATGCGGCGGCGCATCGAATTGTTTTTCCCCTTGAAAATCGCGGCTGTTGCGCGGCGTGAAATGCTGTACCGGTACGGATTGCGGCATATCGCGCACCACGCCCCATTTGCCGTCGATCACGGACGGGCTTGCGCGTCCCGCCGCGGCAAGATCCAACAGCACATCGCGGACGGAAGCCTGATAATCAATCACCGCATTAAATTCCCGCCCCGCCGCCGTACAAGCTTCGTGCCACGCCTGCAATTTTTCAAGATCAATGCGGCTGTCGGGCAGCGGCCGCGCATTGGCCGCGCCCTGCAGCACATGGCGGAACAGCGCTGCGGGATTGGAAGTGGCACGCGCCGTCCAGTTTTCGCCGTCCCAATCGGGCAGAACCGTGCGCACGACACCGTTAAAACGTTCGATCACGCCGCTAAGCTGGTCGGTTGCGCGGATGCGCAGCGCCGTCATCGCCAGCCCCGGCATCTGTACGGGAATTTCATGTCGCAGAATACGCAGTGCCGTCCAGACCGACTCGTCAAACACCGCATCATCCTCCGAATCCGCCGTCAGGCGGCGCAGCCGCACGTCATACTGCCCTTTCTCCACGGCAAAGCGCACGGAACGGCGCAGCGCATTGCTTTGTGCCGCCGTCACCTGCAGCCCGAAAAATTTCAGCCCGCCGCCCGCCAGCGTGACTTTCTCCCCGTCAATCGCGGCGGCAAAATCGCCCGCGCTTTCAAAAATATTGTCAAAAAATTCCGTCGCGCGTTCGTCGGCAATCTCCGTCAAAATCTGATCGCCCAGATGTGTCACGGCGGCGATTTTCAGATGCGTGTCCGGTACGGCAGGCGGCAGCGCTTCGCTTTGCGTCCATTCCGTTGCCGCGCCCGACGCATCGTAACCGCCGCGTTTTTCGCCGCTCAGAACGCGCAATGCGCCCGTTGCCTTGTTGATGGCGATGCGGTCGATGCGTTTGTAAAATCGTGCCGCATAGGCGGGGTGATCCGGCGCATAATTTTCCGTGCCGGGCGGCATAAAATCTTCCGTTTCCTGCGCCGCAACCTGTTTGAACTCTTCCGCGCCCGCGCTCCATTCCTCCGTACCTGCCGGTGCAAACTGCACCTCGACCGCCACACTGCACGGATGCCGCGCCCCGTTGCCGCCGAAATGCGCAAGACCGCGCGGAAACGTTATATCGACGGAGATTTCATCCGCATCGCTCTCCGTCGTGCGGATGTGATAGCCGCTCTCCTGCCGCAGCACGGCCTGCAGATCGCTTTGAATGACCGTATTGCCGTACAGCGCGGGCGGGGCGTCTCCCGCGCCACCGGAAGAATGTTCGATCTCGACATCCTTAAATTCTTCCAGCGGCGTTTCACCGATTTTCAGATCGCCGATCTCCAGCGGCCCGTAGCCCCAGATAAAGAGCAGGCGCAGATACTGGTCGTCGCCAAAAGTTTCGGTAAAGGGATGTGCGCCCATCGGCGGCACCATGCGGATTTTTCCCAGAGGCTGCGGCACTTTGCCGAACGGCTCCAGCCGATTTTGCGCCCCCTGAATAAACAGCGTCGGCGCGGTTTTAACGCCTGCCTGTGTGCGCGGACGCGGCGGCGGCGCAAGCGCGTTCAGCGCCAGCCGTCCGGCAAAGCTGAGCGCACCCGTGATCAGCCGTCCGCCGGAAATTCCGAACAGGCTTGCCTGACCGAACGCTGTGGCCGACAAGGCCGAGCCGAGAAACGAGGTCGAGGCCAGCACCGCCAGACTCAGCACAGTGCGCAGCGGATTCTTCCCGCCTCCGCCGCCGGCGGGAACAGCCGTGACATGCAGCATCGTACCCACTTTCGGGCGCGCAAGATGCCATTTGTCGCGCGGCACGCAATCCTCTCCCGCAAAAATATGCAGGAAACGCCGCAGAAGCGGATCGGGCTGAATCCGCGCGGCAATCTCCGCCAGCGTCAGCCCTTCCCGCACCGCGCAGATTTCCTGCGCGGCGGCAAAAGGATGAGCACGCGCCGCAACGCGCAGCGTGTGTCCGCCGCATTTTTGTGTCGTATCGTCCGTCATGTTTTTCTGTCCGTCAGAATTCTGAAAGATGCGAATGTCGGTAAAATCCGGTGATCCGGTCGCGCCAGCGCCGCCCACCGTAATATTCAATCGCGCTGTTGATGTGTTTTTCGATATGCAGCATGCGCCCGTCGCCCAGCACAAGCCCGACATGCGCCGGTGCGCCGCGCAGACGCAACACGATCACATCGCCGCATTTTTCTTCTCCCGCCGTTATTTTCTGCCATTTTTCCGCTTCGCGCCCGATCAGCGGGGCAATTTCGCCTGCGCTTTCCGTATGCGCATATTCCGCAGCGTAAGAGGGCAAAACGGCATTGAAACGTTCCATCAGCACCAAACGCACCAGCCCCCAGCAATCCAGCCCTTCGGCGCTGCGCCCGTGTTCGCGGAAAGACAGGCCGATATAATGTCCGGCCCAATAGGGAATCGGCATCGTGATTTCTCCCGTTTTATGTCTGAAGAAAAGAAGAAAAAAGCGCATAAAAAAACACCCGCGAACAGCTTTGCGCGGGTGTTTTTAAAAATCTCTGTACTCTGTTACTTTTTGCCGCCGCCTGTGCTCATCGGTTTGGCTGCCGCGCGTGTTGTCTGCGTCTGGCTGGTTTGTGTTGAAGGGGCGTTATTCTGACCGCCGGCCTGCACCTGTGCGCGCATCGTATTAATTTCCGAAGGGTTGCCGGCCAGTGCGCTGTCAAGTCCTGCCAAAACTCCCGACCCTGTTACCGCACCGAATTTTGTCTGCACATTTGATTCCGTCATGTCGCCGCCCTTTCTTTTTTATATTTTT
>SKHU01000160.1 GCA_007116755.1 Alphaproteobacteria bacterium | reverse complement strand
CGCGTGGGCATAGCTTTCGCGGCGGCCGTTCCCCGTCGGCGCTTTGCCCATCAGCCTCGCATTCATACGATCCTGCAGGAATCCGGTCAGAATACCGTCCTCGATCAGCACATTCTTTTGCGTCGGCGTACCTTCGTCGTCAATTGTCAGCGAACCGCGGCGATCCGGCAATGTGCCGTCATCAATCACCGTAACACCTTCGGCGGCGACACGCTGCCCCATCAGGCCGGAAAACGCCGATGTGCCCTTGCGGTTAAAATCTCCCTCCAGACCGTGCCCGACCGCTTCGTGCAGCAACACGCCCGGCCAGCCGGAGCCAAGCACAACCGTCATCTCCCCCGCCGGTGCGGGAACGGCATCAAGATTGACCGCCGCCTGACGCAGCGCTTCATCCGCCATCTGCTTCCATGCATCATCTTTTAAGAACAGCGTATAATCCTGACGTCCGCCGCGTCCGTCATGGCCGCTTTCCATGCGTCCATCCGCCTCCAGCACAACGCTGACATCCATACGCACCAGCGGACGGATATCCGCCGCCTCTACGCCGCCTGCCCGCAAAATCCGCACAGCCTTCCACGATCCCGTCAGGCTGACGGAAACCTGCCGGATACGGTTGTCTTTACTGCGGATATAGGAATCAACATCCTGCAGCAATTTGATTTTCTCGGCAAAAGCGATTCCCGCCACCGGATCTTCCGCACCGTACATCCGTTTTTCCGGCGGCTGCGGAGCGGCCGGAATTTCCAGCGCAACCGTATTGCCGCTTTGCGCCCGTTTCATTGTTTTTGTCAACTCCGCTGCCGCTTTCAGCGCCTTCTCCGTCAGTTCGGAGGAATGCGCATAGGAAAACTGGTCATCGAGAATACCGCGCAGGCCAAAGCCGCGCTCGGTGTCGAAACTGGCGTTTTTCAGCTTTCCGTCATCCCAGAGCAGCGATTCCGACAGCGCATATTCCATGAACATCTCGCCATCATCGCAAGGCGATAAAACAGCGTCGACAAAATCTGCGGTTTTGTTGCGGTCAAGACCGCTCTCCGCACCGAAAAACAAACCATCGGTCACGGAAAAAGAATTATCCCTGTTTGCGGCAAGAGCTGTATTCTGCATGTCATTTCTCCTTTGCCAAAAAGAGTAACATTATACTATATTGCAGAACAACAATAATTCAGGAACGGAAAAACGACATCATGAGCGTGATCGACAGCAAAATCAGCCCCGCCTCACCCGAATTTCAGGAAAACGCCGCCGCCATGCGCGAGGCCGTCGCGGATATGAAGGATAAACTTTCCGGCATTCTGAAAGGCGGCCACGAAAAAGCGCGGGCAAAACATACGGCTCGCGGCAAGCTGCTGCCGCGCGACCGCGTCAATACGCTGTTGGATGCGGGTACGCCGTTTCTGGAACTGTCACAATTCGCCGCCTATAACGTCTATGACGATGATGTGCCTGCCGCCGGTATGATTACGGGAATCGGCCGCGTCAACGGGCAGGATTGCATGATTGTCGCCAATGATGCGACCGTAAAGGGCGGCACATATTATCCGCTGACGGTTAAAAAGCATCTGCGCGCGCAGGAAATCGCACAGCAAAACAACCTGCCCTGCATCTATCTGGTGGATAGCGGCGGTGCGTTTTTACCCAAACAGGACGAGGTGTTTCCCGATAAAGAGCATTTCGGACGCATTTTCTACAATCAGGCCAATATGTCGGCGGCAGGTATTCCGCAAATCGCCGTTGTGATGGGCTCCTGCACGGCGGGCGGCGCTTATGTTCCCGCAATGGCCGATGAATCGATCATTGTCAAAAATCAGGGCACGATTTTTCTCGGCGGGCCGCCGCTGGTGAAAGCCGCCACGGGCGAGATCGTCTCGGCAGAGGATCTCGGCGGCGCGGATGTGCATTGCCGCAAATCGGGCGTGACCGATCACTATGCGGAAAATGACGACCACGCGCTGGCGCTCTGCCGCCAGATTGTCGGCACGCTGAACCGCGTCAAGCTGCATGATCTCGACATCCGCACACCGGAAGACCCCGCCTATGATCCGGAGGAGATTTACGGCATCATCCCGAAATCGACACGCAAACCTTATGATGTACGTGAAGTAATCGCCCGCATCGTTGACGGCAGCCGCTTTGACGAATTTAAAAAACTCTACGGCGAAACACTGGTCTGCGGTTTTGCGCATATTTACGGCATGCCCGTCGGCATTCTGGCCAATAACGGCATTCTGTTTTCCGAAGCCGCCCTGAAAGGCGCGCATTTCGTACAAATGTGCAGCAAGCGCCGTATCCCGCTGCTGTTTTTACAAAATATCACCGGCTTTATGGTCGGGCAGAAATATGAGGCGGGCGGCATTGCCAAAGACGGCGCAAAGCTTGTCCATGCCGTCTCCTGCGCGCGCGTACCGAAATTCACCATGCTGATCGGCGGCAGTTACGGCGCAGGAAATTACGGCATGTGCGGACGCGCCTATAATCCGCGCCTGCTGTTTACATGGCCGAATGCCCGCATTTCCGTGATGGGGGCAGAACAGGCCGCCACGGTTCTGGCAACGGTCAAGCGCGACGGTATCGAATCTGCCGGAAAGAAATGGCCGGAAAAAGAAGAAGAGGCGTTTAAAAAACCGATACTCGAACAATATGAAGCGCAGGGGCATCCCTATTATGCCAGTGCACGGCTATGGGATGACGGCATCATCGACCCCTCCGACACGCGCAACGTTCTCGGCCTCGGCCTGTCCGCCGCGCTGAACGCGCCGGTCGAAGAGACCGAATTCGGCGTGTTCCGCATGTAGAAAACCGCACCCCGCGCATGACATCAGTATTTATTTATATTCTGCTTCCAAGCATACTCGTAACCTCCTTTATATCCGGCATTTTTGGCATGGCCGGCGGCATGATCATGATGGGGGTTATCGCATGGTTTCTGCCCGTGCACACCGCAATGGTCCTGCACGGATTTGTACAAATGATTTCAAACGGCT
>SKHU01000202.1 GCA_007116755.1 Alphaproteobacteria bacterium | reverse complement strand
GGCCGCATGGCATTGTACAGAATATTGTACCAGCAGTCTTTTGGCGGGTTGCGTTTTATGCTTTTGCGGTAGCCGCAGATATAAAGACGGTCTTCGGCACGGGTCAGTGCCACATAAAGCAGGCGGCGGTATTCTTCCTCCTCCTTGCGGGAAAGCTCGGCAGAGCGGGCGGCATAATGCGAATCTTCAAGATCTTGCCGCGGTGACCAGATCGGCAGGCTTTTGTGCCATAAAATCCGGTTTCGTTTGCCGCGATTGTTGCTCGGATGTGAAACCGTATCCGGCAGAAAGACAATCGGTGCCTGCAGACCTTTGGCACCGTGAACCGTCATAATTCTGACCCGATCGGTGCTGCCGTCCTGTTCCTGCCTGCGTTTGACTTCCCTTTCGCCGCGGGCGAACCAGTCAAGGAAATCCTGCAGGGAAATGATCCGCTGTCCGGCATATTGGAAACAGGCATTCAGAAGCTCTTCCAGCGGATCGATGGCATCATGTCCCAGCCGTGATAAAATCGCGTGCCGCCCGCTGATTTCACTGGCGGGGCAGGGGGTATTCAGAAGCTCGGCAAAAAAACCGTAAGGCGGCAAAGTCGCGGCGCGGCGAATACAGCGCCGCAGATATTTTTGAACGGGGGCATGTTTTTCACTGTTCATCACGGCCTGAAACAAAGACGCATTGCGGCCGTTGCACAGTGCAAACAGATCGTCTTCATCCAGACCGATCAAAGGGGTTTTCAGGAATGTTGCCAGTGTCAGGTCATCTTCAGGCATCAGGCTGAAATGCGCGGCGGCAATCAGATCCATAACGGCAATCTGCTCGTTCAGCACCATACGGTCAACGCCCGCGACGGGAATATCCCGCGCCTTTAAAGCCCGCACGCATTGATCGACAAAAACATTTCGGGTGCGCACCAGAATCATGATATCGCCGGCGCGGATTTTTTTGCCGCGCGCCGGCAGTGTTTCACCGTTTTTCAGCCATATATCAATCGTATCGGCAATTTTTTCCGCAAGCCGCATGCCTGAATCCTCGGTTTCGCGGATGGACAGCGGAAGATGCCAGCCCTCTTCCCCGTCATCCTCTTCGGGATCGCTCTCTGTGCCGGTGATCAAAGGCCATATTTCCACAAGGCCCGGCTGGCGGCTGCGATAGGGGGCGTGCCGGATTTCCGTCCGGATATCGGAGACAACGCCGCTGCGAATATCGGGCAGGGCAAACAAACTATCCACAAAATGCAGAACTTCAGGGGTCGAGCGGAAGGAGACGAGAAGATCAACCGGTGCCCACCGCCGTCCTGCCTCTTGAACGCGCTGTTCAAAATAGCTGCGCATCCGCGCGAATTCGTCGGGATCGGCATGCTGGAAACTGTAGATTGACTGCTTCTCATCGCCGACAACAAACAGGCTGCGCGGAGAGCGCTCATCTCCGTCGCGGCCTTCACCGGCAAAAAATTCCTCGCTCAGCGTTTTGATGACCTGCCATTGTTCGGGGTTGGTGTCCTGCGCCTCATCAATCAGAATATGGTCGATACCGCCGTCGAGTTTGAACAGCACCCATGCGGCGCTCGATTTTTCGCAGAGCAGATCGCGCGTCCGGTAGATCAGGTCGTCGTAATCCAGCAGGGCAAACTGGTCTTTCCGCTCTTTATAGGAATCCAGAATATGCGCACCGATCATGATAACATCCGATGTCATCTCCGCCAGATGCAGGGATTTCAGGCGATTGAGCGTATGCAGGACGCGTTCGGCTTCCTGCCGCATGATGTCTGTGATGCCGGGCAGATGTTTTTCCGCCTGCTTGGTGGAGAGTTTTGCACGGATTGCATGTGTTTTTATCAGAAACACGTATTTATATGTATGAAAGTCCTGAAGGGTTTTGTCGGCATCGCCGGAGGACAGCCACGCATGCATTGTAGCGGCGAATTTTTGATCCGTTGCGGTGCCGCGGGAGAGCGCATCGCAGGCGGTACGGAGGTCGGGCAGATATTTCTGTTGCGACCGGATAAACTCCGCAAGAATACTGTCTTTTGTTTCATCCTGCCGGCAGCCGAGCGCTTTGTAAATTTTTTCGGTCAGTTTCCGATACCCGCCCTCATGCGCAAGAAGATAACCCAGGCGACTGCGGTTGCCGGTCAACTCGGCCAGCAATGCCTCCATCTGCTCGGCATTCAGCAGGCGGGTCAGGCGTGTGAAAGCGGCGGACGGAGCCGAATTTTCCGATCTGCGGATAGCGCGGATCATGCCCGACTGGCATTCCGCAAGGTGATCCTGTGCGGTGCGTTCATCCATCACTTCAAAATGCGGCGACAACTCGGCCTCGACCGGAAAGCGGCTCAGAACAGACTGGCAGAATGAATGAATGGTCATGATCTTCATGCCGCCCGCCGTGTCCACGACACGGGCAAAAAGTCGTCGTGCCGTGCGCAGCGTTGTCTCGTCCGGCGCATAGCCCGTCAGCTGCGCCAGCTCGTTTGTCAGCTTATCATCCGGCATCACAGCCCATTTTGACAAAACCCCGTGGATGCGTAGCGCCATTTCCGCCGCTGCCGCTTTGGTAAAGGTGATGCACAATATCTTCTCCGGCGCTGTCGCGGAGCCGCCGCCGGGGCGGGGCAGCATCAGACGCAAGACGCGGTCGGTCAGAACTTTTGTTTTTCCCGTCCCTGCGGAGGCACCGACCCAGACCGTGGCCAGAGGATCGGATGCCGCACGTTGCCGGATATTCGGGTCTTCAGAATCGCTCTGTGGCCGTGCAGGCTGATTCGCGGGAGCGGGGGACTCGTTTATTGCCATAATATAAATCTTTTGAAAGGGTTAGTACCTGCACAGCTTAACAGATTCTCTTTATGCCTGTGAATGCTTTTATGCGCAGAAATCCGCAGGCAACACTGCCAGCGTTATTTTTTTCTCTGTCCATCTTATTGAAAAACAATAATTTATGATGTCGCCATCATCATTTTCCATATTTCTATTTGACAAATATTCT
>SKHU01000036.1 GCA_007116755.1 Alphaproteobacteria bacterium | reverse complement strand
GTTGCGGGAGCGGAGGGTTTTTTAAAACAGCATTACCGCAAATTCAATATTGCCGAAACGCGCCTTGCCGGCGGCGATGATTACGCGATGATGCGCGAGGTGCTGCGCCGCCGCTTTGCCCGCGCATTGAAGGAAGAGACAGCCCTGCCCGATCTTGTGATTCTCGACGGAGGCAAGGGGCAGCTTTCTGCCGGAGTAGAAATTTTTGCGGAGCTGGATATTCGGGATATTGCGCTGATCGCCGTTGCCAAAGGGAAAGAGCGTAACGCCGGACGCGAGAAAATCTTTCTGCCGGAGAAGGCGCAGCCGCTGGTTCTGCCGGAGAATGATGCGGTTTTGCATTTTATCCAGCGCCTGCGGGATGAGGCGCATCGTTTTGCCATCGGCGCGCATCGCACACGACGGAAAAATGCGGCGGAAAAATCGCCGCTGGACGAGATTCCGGGAATCGGTGCGCGGCGCAAACAGGCTTTGCTGAAACATTTCGGCTCCGCCCGCGCTGTCGCCGAAGCCGGCCTTGCCGATATTGCCACTGTGGACGGCATCAGCGCGGCACTGGCAAAAAAAATCTATGAATATTTTCGCTAAACAGCTAGGCTTTGTCAGAAATACGGTGTGATTCTTTAAAAATCAGAAGAATAAAGCCAGAAAAATAAAGAAAGCGGGCGGCTCGTGCTGACAAAAATTCCCAATCTGCTGACCATTTTCAGAATCATCGTTGTGCCGGTGCTGGTTGTGCTGTTTTATATCGGCGGTGCGGCGGCGATCTGGACGGCGGTGGTACTGTTCGCACTGGCGGGAATCAGCGATTATTTCGACGGGTATTTCGCCCGTTCGCTGCAGCAGACATCCGCTTTCGGCCGCTTTCTTGACCCGATTGCCGACAAGCTGATCGTCATCGTTTCTCTGTTTCTGGTTGTCGGTTTCGGGCATTTGCAAGGGTTCTGGATGCTGGCGGCCATCGTGATTATCGCGCGCGAGATTATGGTTTCGGGTCTGCGCGAATTTCTCGGCCCCTATAATGTTGTCGTTGATGTGACGCTGCTGGCAAAATGGAAAACCACCATCCAAATGGTCTTCACGGGATTCCTGATTGCAGGGGAATACGGGCCGGCACTGGTGCCCTATGCGATCGAAATCGGGCATTACGGCATCGTATTTGCCGCCGTTATTACCGTTATCACGGGCTGGGATTATTTCAAAACCGGCTATAAAACCGTTCAGAAGCTAGACACCTGACATTCTGCCGTGTTGCGCCCTGCGCCCCGGAAAGGCGATGACGATGCCGCCGGAGGCCGCGTCTTTTTGCGTCATGGCTTTATTGTCGCGGAAGGCCGCTTCAACTGCAGCGATGGCGGCGCTTTGAATGCCGGCCTGCTCCTCATAGCGGTCGTCTCTGCGGCTGATGCTGTCCATCGCCGTGCCGAAACTTTGTGCGGCCATACCGCCTTGAATATCGACGATGCGGCTGTGAAAAATACTCATGCCCAGTTCGGCCATTGCCGCGTTATTTGCGGGCTGTTTCACCGCGTCCAGCTCCATATAGACGATGCGGTAGCGGTCTTCGCCGATGCGTGTGGCGCGGATTTCAACGCTTTCCTCAAAATCCTTGTGAATGGCGCCGCTGTCGTCTTCATAATTGCCGCGGCAGTGATACAGCGAGGCGGAAAACATATTGCCCTCCTCCTCCAGACGGATTTCGGCAAAACCGCCCAGCTTGCTGTTTTCGGAACGGTTATAGTAATACAGGCGCTCGCCCGTTTCGTCGAAAGCCTCAAACCCCATTTTCTGCGACAATTCCCGTAATGTGTAATCCATGAAGCCCGTCCGTCTTTGTTTTTTAAAGTTATTTTATTTGCACGATGATGCGGCTGACTTTATGGTATCAGGAGAGTCTTATCGAAAAGTTAACGCGATACGTTTTTTTTTTGTTTGTGGTTATTGAAATGCCGCCCCCGTCATCAGGATCAGGATCAGGAACAGGAACCGGAAAAGGAAATCCGCCGCGCGGCCTGCAAAAGAAAAAGCGGGTGCGCACGGCGCGCGGGCGGAAAAACTCCTCGACGCGCTGGCTGCAGCGGCAGCTGAATGATCCTTACGTTGCCGAGGCGCAGCGTCAGGGTTATCGCAGCCGCGCCGCGTTCAAAATCATCCAGCTTGACGAGATGTTCGGCCTGTTCAAAAAAGGCAGGCGCATTGTTGATCTTGGCGCAGCGCCGGGCGGCTGGACGCAGGTGGCGATTGAAAAGGTCAAACCCCGGGAAACCGGCGGCATTGTCGTGGCCATCGATTATCTGGAGATGGAGGGGATCGAGGGCGCAACCGTGCTGCAAAAGGATTTTACCGAGGACGACGCGCCCGACATGCTGAAACAGGCGCTGGGCGGCGGAGCCGATGTCGTGCTGAGCGATATGGCGCCGCCGACAACAGGGCACAGGGCCACCGACCATCTGCGCATCACGGCACTGGCGGAAATGGCCTATGAATTCGCACGTGAAGTGCTGGAGCCGGGCGGTTTTTTTGTCACCAAGCTGTTTCAGGGCGGGGCGGAAAAAACGCTGCTGGATGCGCTGAAACGCGATTTTGAAAAGGTCAAACACGTCAAACCCAATGCCAGCCGCAAAGATTCTTCGGAAATGTATATTGTCGGACAGGGTTTCCGCGGATAAGATGGACGGGTCGAATTTTTATCTTTTTTTCTAAGGGAGTGCAATAAGAATGATCAACGAATTTACCCCGCCCATGGCTCTGACTTTTGATGATGTATTGCTTGTGCCGCGCGCCTCGGAAGTCGTGCCGTCGGAGGTATCACTGAAAACGCGGCTGACCCGCACGATTTCATTGAATGCGCCGCTGATTTCTGCGGCGATGGATACGGTGACGGAATCACCCATGGCCATTGCACTGGCACAGGCGGGCGGCATCGGCGTGATTCACAAAAATATGCCGATCGGCAAACAGGTCGAGGAGGTGCGCCGCGTCAAGCGCTTTGTCTCCGGTGTTGTCACCGATCCGATCACGATTTCCCCCGAATCAAGTCTGGCCGAGGCGCTTGACCTGATGAAAAATTACGGCATTTCCGGTATTCCGGTGGTGGAAGATTCCACGCGCAAGGTGGTCGGCATTCTCACCAACCGCGATGTGCGCTTTGTCGATAACACCGACCGCCCCGTCAAGGAGCTGATGACGCATGAAAATCTGGTGACGGTGCGTCCCGGAACGGATAAAGATCAGGCGCAAAAGCTGCTGCATGAACACCGTCTGGAAAAACTGATCGTTGTCGATGATCAGGGGCGCTGCGCCGGTTTGATTACAGTGAAGGATATCGAACGCGCGATTCTTAACCCCGAAGCCAGCAAGGATGCGGACGGGCGGCTGCTGGTCGCCGCCGCAGTCGGTGTCGGCAAGGACGCGATTGACCGCGCAATGGCGATGGCTGATGCGGGTCTGGATCTGGTCGTCGTCGATACGGCGCACGGCCACGCCAAAGCCGTACTGGATACGGTGCGGCAGATCCGCCAGATGCGCTCGAAAGACATTCAGGTTATGGCCGGAAACGTTGCCACGGGCAGCGGCGCGACCGCACTGATCGAAGCGGGGGCGGATGCGGTCAAGGTCGGTGTCGGCCCCGGATCGATCTGCACAACGCGGATTATTGCCGGTGTCGGCGTACCGCAGCTTTCCGCCGTAAAAGACGTTGTTGCCGCCTGCCGCACCACGGATGTACCGGTGATCGCCGATGGCGGCATCAAACATTCCGGCGATATCGCCAAGGCGATCGGCGCGGGCGCAAGTGCGGTGATGGTCGGCTCGCTGCTGGCCGGAACGGATGAAGCGCCGGGCGAGATTATCTATTATCAGGGGCGCGCCTATAAAAGCTATCGCGGCATGGGGTCGCTCGGCGCAATGGCGAAAGGCTCGGCCGACCGCTATGCGCAGGGCAGCGATATGAATGTCAGCAAGCTGGTGCCCGAAGGGGTTGAAGGGCGCGTACCCTATAACGGCGTAGTCAGCGGCGTTCTGTATCAGCTTCTGGGCGGGCTGCGCTCGTCGATGGGCTATCTCGGCGCGCCGGATATTGACACGCTGCGCACCACGGCTGAATTTGTGCGGATTACGCAGGCCGGCGTGCGCGAAAGCCATGTACATGACGTGCAGATTACGCGCGAAGCCCCGAATTACCGGCAACGATAACGTGAAACCGATTTAAACCGATTTAAACCGATTAAACCGATTTATTGATATTATGCGTATTCCCGTTCCCTACGGCAACGTCCTGAAACGGTTTATGCCGCGCACGCTGTTCTGGCGCACGGTGATGATTATCATTGTGCCTGCCATGCTGCTGCAGGTGATTGTCTGTTTTATTTTTCTGGAACGGCACTGGAGCGCTGTCGGGTTCCGTCTGGCAACGGCCGTCTCCGGTGATGCGGCGATGACGCTGAGGCAGTTTGAAGATATGCGCGGCAGTGCATCGGAAGAGGACATCGTCGAACAAATCGCCGAATTGATGGCGGGCAAGGGGCTGCATATTTCCTTTGATCCAACGGGCGTTTTGACAGGGGAGCACGGAAAAATCGGGCGCTGGCTGAATATGTCGCCGGTTCTGACGGAGATTCTGGAGCGCGATATTCCCCGCGATTTTCTGGTCGGTACCGCACCGGGGCGCGACCGTTTTGTGGAAATCCGCATCGCGCCCGATCCGGCGCAGGGCGGCGGCGTGTTGACGATCGGCATGATTGAAAGCCGCCTGTTTACCTCGACAGCGTATATTTTCGTGCTGTGGATGCTGGGCAGTTCCGTTTTGCTGTTTTCCATCGCCGTTTTGTTTATGCGCAACCAGATCCGCCCGATCCGGCGGCTGGCTGTTGCGGTGGACCGTTTCGGACGTGGGCTGGACGCGCCGAGATTCCGTCCGGAAGGTGCGCTGGAAGTGCGGCAGGCGGCAGCCGCTTTCTTAAAAATGCGCGAGCGCATCCGCCGCCAGATCGAACAGCGCACGGCGATGCTGAACGGCATTTCGCATGATTTGCGCACGCCCGTGACCCGCATGAAAATCGAAGTGGAAATGCTGGAGGATACGGAAACCGCCGCAGGGCTGAAAAGCGATCTTGAGGCGATGGAAAAAATGCTCGACGGCTATCTGGCCTTTGCCAAAGGCGATCAGGAGGAAGCGCCGGAAAGCGTGATGCTGGACAAATTGCTGCTGAAAACCGTTGAAGATGCGCAGCGTCAGGGCTGCGTGATTGATTGCGATACCGGAAAATGGCCGTCTGCACAGGCGCAGCTGCGGCCGCTGGCGCTGGCGCGGGCGCTTGGCAATATTCTGGAGAATGCCTGTAAATACGGCACAAAAGCCTATGTGACGCTGGCGCGTATTGAAAATGAAGACGGACGCTCCGCGGCGGAAATCAGAATCGAAGATGACGGGCCCGGTATTCCCGAAAAACTGCGGGAGGACGTTTTCAAACCGTTCCTCAGGCTGGAGGAATCCCGCAATCCCGAAACCGGCGGCGTCGGACTCGGCCTGTCCGTGGCGCAGGATATTCTGCACGCACATGGCGGACAGATTCTTCTGGAAGACCGCATCGGCGGCAAATCCGGCCTCTGCGTCCGCATCCGCCTGCCGCTTTAGGCTGTGTTAAATTATTTGATGTTTTTGGGATTGGAGGATTTTTTCCTGTCCGCATTGCGGCGCGGCGCGGCGTTTTTGGCGCGGTTTAATGCGGTCAGCAATGCGGCGGGGTTTTCGGATTTTGTGTCGTCGCGGATGAAATGCTGTGCGAAGGCATCCTCCAGCACATCGCGCGGCAGGCCGGTATTATAGCCGAAAGCGGCCATTTCCTTTAAGAATTCTCCGCCATGTGTGCGGTCGTCTTCCGTGACATCAGGCCACAGGCCGATGCCGTGCTTTGCCAGAAATTTCCAGTCGAACAATTCGCCCGGATCGCGTTTTCTGTCCGGCGCAATATCGGAATGCCCCAGCACGCGGTGCGGCGGAATATCATGGCGGGATAAGATCTCTTTGCACAGTGCGGCGACGGCCTGCATCTGTTTTTCGGGAAATTTGCGATAGCCGTTGCCGTGCCCCGGATTCTGGATTTCAATACCGATCGAGCGGGAATTGATATCCGTTTCCCCGTCCCAATATGATACGCCCGCGTGCCATGCGCGTTTGTCTTCCGCAACCAGCTGATAGATCGTGCCGTCCTCATCCACCAGATAATGGGCGCTGACCTGTTTTTCTTCCGATTGCAGCAGCGACAGCGCCTCGAAAGCGGTTTTGGTATCGGTATAATGCAAAATCAGCATATCCGGCCCCGCGCCTTCGGCGAGGCGGCGGTCGTTGAAATTCGGTGAAGGGCTGTCAATGATCTCCATAAGGGTTAGCAACTCACGCAGCGGCTTTGTTATGGGCGGAAAAACGCGTCACGAATTTTTCGATCAGCCGCGTCAGATTCTCATGCGCGAGTTTTGCGCCCGACAATGTCTGGTCGTGGCTGAGCGTTTCATCGCGCATCCCTGCTGCCATATTGGTGATGACGGCGCAGCCGACGACCTTCAAACCGCAATGCACGGCCAGAATACATTCCGGCACGGCCGACATGCCGACCGCATCCGCGCCGATCACGCGGGTCATGCGGATTTCCGCCGGTGTTTCAAAACACGGGCCGCGAAACGCCGCCAGCACGCCTTCATGCAGACGGATCTCCGCCGATTGCGCCGCCTTGTGCAGCTCGCCGCGCAGTTCCTTGTTCCACGCGCCGGTCATGGCCGGAAAGCGCGGGCCGAAATCGTCTTCATTCTCGCCCAGCAGCGGATTGATGCCCATCAGATTGATATGATCGGCAATCGCCATGATCGAACCGGGCGGCATATCGTCATGCAGGCTGCCGCAGGAGCTGGTTGTCATCAGCGTATCGATACCAAGCTGTTTCAGCGTCCGCACCAGCGTTTTCAGCGGCATGAAATCATCGGTTTCATAGGCATGAACGCGCCCTTTCAGACACAGCAGCGGCACGCCGCCGAGCGTTCCGATCACGATATCGCCGCTATGGCCTTCCACTGTCGGTACCGGAAATCCGGGCAGGTCTTTGTAAGGGATGGTCACGGCGTTTTCGAGCCTGTCGGCAAAACCGCCCAGACCCGATCCCAGCACCAGCGCCAGACGCGGCTTTTCCCCTTTAATTTTTTCCGCGATCAGTGCGGCGGATTTTTTGACATTTTCGGTATGTGCGGCGGTCATCGGGCGGCTCCCTGAATGTTTTGATTTATGGACGCTTTAGTTTATCCGCTGCGCAGAATTTCGGCAAGCGCGCGGCACAATTCGCGGTTTTCCTCTTCCGTGCCGACGGTGATGCGCAGATATTCCGGCAGGCCATATGCGCCGATCTGGCGGATGAAAATCCCCTGCGCACGCAGTTTCTGGCGGATATTCTCCGCCTCTGTGCCGAATTCCGCCAGCAGGAAATTCCCCGCACTCGGGCGGCAATTGATGCCGAGTTTTTGCAGCTCCTCTTCCAGAAACGCGCGCCATTGCGTGTTATGTGCGCGCGAGATTTCAAGAAAATCCTTATCCTGCAACGCGGCAATTCCGGCGGCCTGCGCCACGGCACTGGCATTGAACGGGCCGCGCACACGGTTGAGGACATCGGCAACATCGGGCGGGAAATATCCCCAGCCCAGCCGCAGACCGGCCAGACCGTAAATCTTGGAAAAAGTACGCAGCATCACGACATTGCCGTAGCGATCGACCATCTCCGCACCGCTCTCGTAATCGGGCAGCGTTTCCGCAAATTCGGCATAGGCCGCATCAATCACCAGCAGCACGTGTTCGGGCAGGTTTTCGCGCAGGCGGTGCAACTCCCCGCGCGGCAGAAAGCTTCCGGTCGGATTGTTCGGATTGGCCAGAAACAGCAATTTTGTTTTCGGCGTGACTTTCGCCAGCAGCGCATCGACATCGGCGGTCAGGTTTTTTTCCTCCGCCGCAACGGGGGTCGCGCCGACCGCCTTTGCGCCGATCGCATACATCAGAAAACCGTGACGGCTGTAGAGCACCTCGTCGCCCGGTCCGGCATAGGCGCGGATCAAAAGCGAGATCAACTCGTCCGAGCCCGCGCCGCAGACAATCTGTCCGGCTTTCAGCCCGTGCGCCTCCGCCAGCGCCGTACGCAGCGCCGTTGCGCTGCCGTCGGGATAGCGGTGCAGTTCCTGTAGCTGTGCGGCATAGGCCTGTTGCGCCAGAGCGCTGCAACCGAGCGCGTTTTCATTCGAGGCCAGACGGATAAAACGGGTCACGCCTTCAATTTTTGCCTCGCCGCCGATATAGGGGCTGATCTCCAGAATACCGGGTTTCGGTTTGCGTTGCGCTGTCATGTTCCGCTCCTCCTTGTGATGCACAGAAATACCGCATTTATCGCGGATTTTCAAGAATTATCAGCGGTTTTTGCCGTCAAGTTTTTCTTAAGGATTTTTCTGTATCATATAACATGTATTGTTCCATTTGCACGCAGGATGTCCGGAAAATGTTTGAAAAACTGTGTCTGGAGAAAGAGTATCTAAGGCAGGTCTTTTCCTTCATTATTTATAACAAAATCGTCGATAATCTCGACAGCCAGACCGAAATGCTGGAGGATCTTTTTTCAATCCGGCACTGGGAAGGTCGTCCCGACGAGATGCAGGATTTCTGGTTTACCCTGCCGATGCCGAAAATGACGCGCGAGAGTTTTGATTTTCTGTCCGCCAAACGCCGCATTGCCTATGATGCGGGGGAAGAGCTGCGCGAGGACAGGCTGTTGCAATACGGTATCCGCTATGAAGATATGCCGCGCATGTTCGCCTCGCCGGAAAAATTTACTTCCCTGTTTTCAAAACTGCAGATGTACGGCGACCATTTGCGCAAATCCGATCTGTTTCTGCTGGACAAAAACGGTGAAAACGCCCTCTGCCAGAAAGAAACATGGGATAATTTCGGTCTTGTCGTTGAAATTCTCAAACGCGGCGGCGAAAGTTTTACGGCGGAGGATTTTCTGCGTTGCCGCGGCCGCATGAATGCGCCGCTGGCCTATGCGGCGTGGAACGGCTGTCTGGATAAAATCTTCACGCCCGAGCTTTGGCACGGGCGCAGAAAAGAAATGCTGGAGCTTTGGGCGCATGTCAAACCGGCCTGGACAATCGGTATTGATATTTTCGATGTTGTCGCACGGACGCACTCCGCACCGTCAGATGCGGCAAGCCGGTTCTGGTCAAAGGTCAAAAAATTATGCGGCATCCGGCAGGTCGAGATCGAAACGTCCGAGGACGTCTTTCTGCGTTTTTGCGAGCGTCTCAAGGGAGAAGTCTGCAATCAGGTCGTTAAAAACGCGAAACCAGTTAATCTGTGCCTGAAGATGGAGAAAAACCGAACCCATCCCCAAAGCTGCACGATCCATAAAGACGAATTCCCGCGGCACTTTCAACCCGCCAATATTGCGTAACTCCCGATGTACTTTCGAGGCAACGTCGCGGCCGTAAACGGTCTCGCCGACCTCGCCAATCGGCCGTATTTTGTCTTCAAGTATCGGATTATAGAGAAAACGCGCCCAGATATTCAGCACATCGATCAGCTCCTGTGAAAGATCCGTAAATCCCCAATTGCGGTAAGCGGCAGCCGCCATATCGTTATCGTCCTTCTGCAGGGCGCGGTAGAGCATAATCACGCCTTCGACAAAACGCGGCGGGAAAATCCGCACACAGCCGAAATCCAGCAGATTGATCGACATATCCTCCTGCGCCGTGTAATTGCCCGGATGCGGATCGCCGTGAATGATACCGGAATGGTAAAGCGGCACATACCATGCGCGGAACAAATTCATCGCCAGCGTGTCGCGCACCTCCTGCGGCGCGGTTTTGAACTCCAGCAACCCTTTGCCTTCCAGCCATGTTGAGGTCAGAAGCCGCCCTGTTGACAGCTCATCGACCACTTCGGGCACATGCACATTTTTCTCTCCGCGCAGCATATGGGTGTAGAGTTTCTGATGCCGCGCCTCGCGCCGGTAATCAAGCTCCTCGTAAAGCCGGTCGGTAATCTCTGCGTAAATCTCGTCGGCCGAGATGGAATTATCGTATTTTTCAAAAATGCGGAAAATGATTTTCAGCTGTCGCAAATCCGCCTCGACGGCGCTTTCCATGTCGGGATATTGCAGTTTGCAGGCCAGTGCGCGCCCGTCCGTACCGACGGCTTTATGTACCTGCCCCAGCGAGGCGGCGGCGGCGGCTTCACGTCCAAAATCGGAAAATCTTTCCTGCCAGCCCGGCCCGAGTTCGGCTGTCATGCGGCGTTTGACGAACGGCCAGCCCATCGGCGGCGCATTGGCCTGCAGTTTTTGTAATTCCTGCGCGTATTCGGGCGGCAGCGCTTGCGGAATCACCGCCAGAAGCTGCGCGACTTTCAACAGCGGGCCTTTCAGATTGCCCAGCGCTGCCGTCAGCTGTATGGCGTGTTTGTCGCGTTTGATGTCAACGCCGAAATACCGTTCCCCCGCCAGCCGTGCGGCCAGACCGCCCATCGTTGTGGACACGCGCGCATAGCGCGCGATCCTTCCCGAGGCACGCGATTTCGGCCTTTCCTGATCTTCGCCGTCTTTTTTTGTCATTTCCGTTCCGGAGGTTAAATTTCCAGTTTGGCGAGGTGGTGATTCATATCTCTGTCCGCGAACACATCCAGTTCCAGTACCTGACCGTTAAAAATGACTTCCGGATATACTGACTCGTCCATGCGCAACTCGGAAATAGCGTCTAAACGTATACGAAAACGCAGATAGACCCTACGACGGCCTCTTTCATCCGACTCGACGCTACGGACAAAATTTTCAGCAGCATCCGGAGGCATTGAAATCTGCCGGACATGGATTGATGACGGCAGGCGAACGCCGAAAGCTGTCGGCAGAAAGTTGCGAATCCTCTGTTCGCCGCGGCCGAAAGCATGGGAGCAAACCTGTTGCCCCTGATGCATGATGCTGGGATAACGGTATACGTTCAACAGCCGGACACCGTTTAATTGTGAATTTGAATGGAGTGGAAATACTTCCGCTTCAAAATTATACGAATCCAGATCAACTGTTCCGATAAATTCGTAATAGCTGAAATATTCGCGTTCGATCTGGTTGATTCGCCGGTTGATCCGTTCG
>SKHU01000037.1 GCA_007116755.1 Alphaproteobacteria bacterium | reverse complement strand
GCCATGTAATCGTCAGGGGATTGTGCGGCGGCCAGTGCGTTGCGGAAAAACGGTTGTGTCTGGTCGGACAGTCCGGCCGCATGCAGAAAAGCCAGTGCGCGCATATTGCTGTTGGCAGCGAATTTCTGTTGGGCTTCACGGTCAACCGGAACGCGCATATGCATCAGAATGCGGCTGACATCCAGCGTACCGAGTTTTTCCAGCGCATGCTGTCCGTAAAATGTTGCGGGGTGCATGGCGGCGGTTTCATACCATTGCCGTGCTATGGTCTCGTTGCCGAGCTGCTCGGCGGCGCGTCCCATCCAATAGGCGGCACGCGAGACACTGACGGGGGTCGTGACGTTCTGGTACAGGCGGTGGAAGTGATCAATCGCCTTGCGCGGCTCGTCCAGAAAACGCAGCGCCAGAAAACCGGCGAGAAACTCGGCCTGTGCAAACGCAAATCCGCGTTCCTGACGGTGTGCGGCGGCAAGCTCATAGGCCCTGCGGTAATCTTTTTCCGCCATGGCACGGCGGGCGAGGATATGCCTTTCGCGCCACCAGCGTTCCGGTGCAGCGCCAAGATCGGCAGGCAGGGTATCGGGCATCAGCAATTCGGCGGCGCGGTCATTGAGATCATTGTTGCGCCGCCAGAAAACCCGCGCAAAAATCAGCCCCGCATCATTTTGCAGATTTTCGGGGAGGGCGTTGATCGCGGCATTGACGTTGCTGTCCAGCCTTATCAGCCGGATGCGGGTCTCGGCAAGGCGGCGTTCCTCGGCAGGCAGCAGGGCGATGACGGGCGCGCTTTCGGTCAGCCGGTTTCGCCAGAACAGCATATCGGCGCGGGCGCGGTGATCTGCTGCTGTCAGAATATGGCGATAGCCTGCGGCCAGTTCGGATGTTTCCGCAGCGCTCAGGGAAATTCCGGGCCATGCGGCTTTCAGAACCTGATGCAGTTTTTCCGCCTGTCCGGCACGGTCAAGCGCGCCGAGATATTTTTGAAGTCCTGTGCCGCTGACCGGCGGGAATTCCTCAAACCAGCCGATGACATTCTCTGCCGCCGCGCGGGCGGGAATTTTGCGCTCGATCAAAATCCGGATGCTGTGTGCCTGCGGCCAGTCGGGATGACGGCGCAGCGCCTCCTGAAGCTGCCGGACATCCGTATCCTGCCCTGTATTCAGCGCGACATACCACAGCGACAGGTCATGCGCCATCTGTACATCGGCCAGTGCGGTGATGCGGCCGCTTTGTACCGCCTGTTTCAATCCGGCAAAAGGATTTTGCGCCTCAGCGGCAGCAATACCAAGCCCCAAAGCCAGAATTGCGCCGAGAAAGAAAATGAACGAGGCAAAACCTTCATGTTTGCAGTTTCTCATATTCCCCTGTATAGTGTGCTGGATTTTTCCGAAGCTTTTTTAAATTAGCATAAGCTGCAAGACGAAGAAAGTTGAAATGATGTTTGCAAAATCTTTTACGGCGCTGGTCACGCCGTTTCGTGACGGCGCATTTGACGCGGCGGCCTATGAGCGGATCGTATCCCGCCAGATTGAACAGGGCACGCACGGGCTTGTGCCCTGCGGCACGACAGGCGAAACGCCGGTACTGGAACTTGACGAATATGCCGCCGTTGTCAAAAGCTGCGTGAAGACCGCAGCCGGACGCGTGCCCGTGATGGCGGGGGCGGGGTCGAACGTCACCAAAAAGGCCGTCGAACTGGCGGTGACGGCGGAGGAACTCGGCGCGGACGCGCTGCTGGTCGTCTCTCCCTATTACAACAAGCCGACACAGGCCGGTATTATCGCACACACGGCGGCCATTCACGATGCGACGAAACTGCCGATCGTATTGTATAACGTGCCTGCCCGTACAGGCGGCGTGATTGAAACGGAAACGGTCGTGCATCTGGCGAAAACCTATCCGCGCGTTGCGGGAATCAAGGATGCCTCGCCCGATCTGGTGCGGCCGTTGGCGATGCGCCGTGCGCTGGGTGCGTCTTTTTCCCTGCTGTCGGGCGAGGATGCGACGGTGGCCGCCTATCTGGCGCAGGGCGGCGACGGCTGCATCTCGGTCACCGCGAATGTTGCGCCTGCGCATTGCGCCGCGCTGCATAATGCATGGGAAAGCTGTGATCTTGAGAGTTTCAGGCGCATTGCCGCCGATCTGCTGCCGCTGCATCATGCGATGTTCTGCGAAAGCAATCCCGCACCGGCGAAATATGCGCTGTCGCGTCTGGGTCTGTGTAGCAACGAGCTGCGCCTGCCCCTGCTGCCGGTGACGGAACAGGCGGCACGGCAGATCGACGCGGCGATGGACGCGCTGGAACTTTCCGCAGCCGCAGCGGCTTGACGGGAAAAGGGGGTGTGGTGCAATGGCCAAAAAAAAGGACGAAGGTGGCGGCCGCCGCGTGATTGCGCATAACAAACGCGCCCGTTTTGACTATTTTATCGAAGAAAAGGTCGAGGCGGGGCTGGTGCTGTACGGCTCGGAGGTCAAATCCATCCGTCTCGGACGCGGTGTCAGCATCAACGAGGCCTATGCCGCCGAACAGGACGGCGCGCTGTATCTGATCAACGCCCATATCCCCGAATACAAACATGCCGGCCCGCATCTGCAGCACCAGCCGCGCCGCCCGCGCAAATTGCTGATGCACAAGCGCGAGATGAACAAAATCATCGGGGCGCTGCAGCGCGAGGGCATCACGCTGGTGCCGATTGCCCTGTATTTCAATCCGCGCGGGATTGTCAAAGCCGAGATCGGTCTGGCCAAAGGGAAAAAGCAGCACGACAAACGCGACACCATCAAACAACGCGACTGGGATCGCCAGAAATCCCGCATCATGCGCGATAAAAACTGAGGCCGGCATTCGACCGGTGGCTTTGCCGTCAGGCGTTTTATAAGGACACGTTTCTTTTACGATTCTGTGATAGGCTGAAATATATACGCTGTAACTTTTTCTTTATTTCGGTCGAATGACACGATAGAACAGATAAGCGCAGGGATAACTGACGCAAATAGG
>SKHU01000242.1 GCA_007116755.1 Alphaproteobacteria bacterium | reverse complement strand
TAATTTTTAAATATTTTTTGCTAAACTGAATTTACGAAAACAAATGGCAAAGGAGGAAAAAACCATGATGATTCGTTCTTTGATGATTGCAAGTGCTTTTGGCGTATTGATGGCTTTTTCCACTGTTCCGGCTGCGCTGGCGGATGATCACGAAGGCGTTGCCTGTACGATGGATGCAAAAATCTGTCCTGACGGCAACTATGTCGGACGCACGGCACCGGATTGCGAATTCGCCCCCTGTCCGGGTGAAGAAGGCGACGATGCGGAAGATGACGACGATGCCGCTGACGATGATGATAACGGCGGAGACGACGAAGAATAGGGTCAATTATGAGATCAAAAAAGCGCTCCCGCCGCACAAGCGGGGGCGTTTTTTTACGGTCTGCGGTTTCCGCGCCGATATCCGGATTTGCGCTGTTTGCGCGTTTTATCCGGCAGGCGCGCAACCGCTTTTTTGATTTTGGTATTGCCCCGTCTGACCTCTTCGGACAAAGACGGCAGTTTTTGAATGCGTTTGGCCATTTTGTCAAAATCGACCTCGCGGATAAAATCCTTTTGCTTATAGGGCGCGACCTTGTTGAATTCCCGCATGACATCCTCGCGGAATTTTTCATCTTTGTGAAATTCACGGCGCGGCACAGGGTAATAATTGGGCGTGGAAAACATTTTGACAACATCCGGCCAGTGCCGCTCCAGCGTCATGACAAAACGGCGCGAGGCGTGAATCTGCCCGATTCCGATCAGGGATTTGACGTTTTTTAACCCGATTTTCTTCTCAATCAGTTCCATGCCGTATTTGACATTTTCGCCGGTATTTGTGGCTTTGTTTTCCACCAGAATCGCATCTTCCGGAACACCTTTTTTGACAAGCCTGTCGCGCATCCGGTCGCATTCCATACGGCCGTCATCCGTCGCGACACCGCCGGAGACCAGAATTTTTGGAAACAATCCTTTGTGATAGAGCTTTGCCGCATGATCGGCCAGATGATCGGCATTCTGCCCGCCGAAAACAAAGCACAGATCGGCAGAACGCAGCTCGGTTTCCACAAGCATATAATCCGCGATCTCTTTGTATTCGGAAGGATTTCTCTTTTTATTGGTCATAATATATTCTACCCGAAACACGCGCCAAAGACAACTGCAAAATTTTGCAGTGTTGCGCCGCGCCGCATTCTGCTGTGATTTTATCTGGGGTCGGAGACCCTCCAAGGTCGTTACGCTAGACAGAGAAGGCTTCCATGATCAACTGCATCACGTGCCGGACGGCGCAATATTTCGGCGGCGCTTTATCCTCGCAGTTTCGTCTGCGCTATCGCTCTTTTGTTGACCGGCAAAGCTGGGGATTATCGGTTTTCGACGGTATGGAATATGACTGCTATGACACGCCCGCCGCCACATATCTTGTCTGGCAGGATGAAAATCGGGAGGTGCGCGGCATGTCGCGACTGGTTCCGACCGACCGCCCCTATATGCTGCGTGATCTATGGCCGGAAAGCGTGGAAAAAATAACACTGCCCGCCTCGCTGCATATCTGGGAAGGCTCGCGTTTTTGCATCGACAAGGATCTGCCGCAGGCACTGCGCCGCCGCATTACGGCCGAAATCGTCTGCGCCTATCTTGAATATGCGCTGGCGGAAAATATTGAGACAATCATCGGTATTATGCCGCCGCTGATCTGGCGTTCGGTTTTTATCAAATCGGGATGGGAGGTCGAATTCCTCGGCAAAGCCGCAGCATATGGCGGCGGACGTAAAAACATTGCCGGACAGATGCAGGTTTCGGAAGCCGCCTTGCACCGCGTACGGGAGGTCACGGGAATCCGCCATCCGGTTCTTATAACGGCCCCGTTCAACACACTCCAATTTTATCAGGAAAGGTTTGCGGAATGACAGAGGGACATACGGATCAACACACGGAAAAACAGATTACCGAACATATTTTATCCCTGATACTTTATGCGCTGGCGGAAGCCGACCGCCACAAAATGAAAACCGTTGTTTCCGTTCTGGACGATGCGCTGTTGAAACTGATTGCCGAACATGAAAAACGGCACGGCGCAGAGCGCACATGGGAGAAATGCACGGAGCTTTACGGCAATATCCTGCAATCGCTTGACGATAACCGAAATATCCGCGACATTCCCACATTGTCCGGTTTCAAAGGGTCAAAGGAATAACTCCGGAGAAATAAATTTGGCATTCTTCAGCGTTTTTTCTGCCGCTCTTCCGCAACCGCCTCCTGCAAGCGCTCGAGCGGCACAGCGCCGGAAATAACCTGATCCTCGACCAGAAAGGCCGGCGTTCCGGTAATCCCCATCTGCCGCGCCAGAGCACGGTTCATTTGAATAATTTCTGTAATTTCGTCACTCTGCGCATCCTCACTCAGGCGCGTAACATCCAGCCCGATATTGTCAGCCGTGCGGCGCAATATCCGTTCCGTAATACGACCGTTATGCTCCATCAATGCCGCATGCATTTCGACGTATTTTCCCTGATTGCGTGCCGCCAGCGCCCAGCGTGCCGCCAGTTCCGAGGCCTCACCGAGTATCGGATACTCCTTGAAAACAACGCGGATATTTTCATCCTCGCGCATCAACTGCTCCAGCGTTGTCCATGCCCGTTTGCAAAAACCGCAATTGTAATCAAAAAATTCCAGCACGGAGATATCCCCGTCCGGATTTCCACCCACCGGCGTATTCGGGTTTTCAAACAGATGCCTTCTGTTATCTTTTAAAGCCTCGCGCTGGCGCTCGGCCTGCCCGTATCTTTGATATTGTTCAACGGATTGTAAAATTATTTCTGCATTGTCCATAATATAGTCATGGATAATTTCTTCGATTTTTGCACGATCAAACCCGGCTTCCGCCCGCACCTGATGCGCATCGGGTACAGCCACAGCCGCAACGGCAAGCATAACAATACCCGCAAGACCTGCAATCGACCAATCAACAGCTTTTCTCAGCATTTCTCTTTTCCCTTTTATCTATTATCTATTTCCGTTTTTTTTGTTTGTCTCATAACTAGAATCCTAGCACAGTTTTCTTAACCAATGTAAAAGCCCGTATACCGTCCGGGCAAGTTTTTTTACCGTCTTTTACGATCGGCGCGGCGCTGTTCGACAAGCTCCTTCAAATCCTGCAACCGCAATCTTGCCTGTCCCGCCGTTTCGGGCAGATTGGCTTCGGCATAGGAAATCTGCCGTTCGGCCGCGTCGAGATCATTACGCAACAATGCCTCTTCGGCAAGATTAAGGCGCGCATAGCCCTCCTGCCCCTGCATCCCGTAAGATGTGGCCAGAAAATGATACAGGCGCGGATTATGGTTTTCCTGCTCCTGTGCCTGTTGCAGCAGGGTGATGGCCTCATCCAGAATCTCCCGCTGCTGTGCCTCGCCGTCACGCACCCCTTGCAGGCCGCGAGCAAGGCCAAGCAGCACATGCGCGTAATCAATTTTGATCAGCGTGCCGTCGCGCCCGGCCAGATCTACCGCTTTTTTATAGGAGGCCGCCGCCTGCTGCCCCTGCCCCGACTCGAACAGCACCTGTCCTTTAAATTCATGGAAATATGGGTTTTCAGGTTCTTCTGCGATCAGCCCGTCAATAATCTCCAGCGATTCCGCCATACGTCCCCTGCGGTACAGCGCGATGCTTTTCGCATAGCGCGCAGAAATGCCGTCCTGCGGCTGGTCGGGAGACGGATTAAGCACACGTTCGGGAAAGAGATAGCCCAGCAATTTGGCGCGCATACGGGAAAAATCCCGCTCCCACACCTCTGGAAGCGGTTTATCGCGATGACGCGACCGCTCCACCGCATGGCGCAAAAAACTGATACGGTCGGCTGTCAGAGGGTGTGTGCGGATATATTCCGATTGCTGCGAAGCCGGCAGCAACTCTTCATGCTCCAGCTTCTCCATAAAAGTCAACAGACCGCGCGGTGAAACTCCCGCCGCATTCAGATAAAATACCGCGCCCTGATCGGCGGCCGATTCCTGCGTGCGGCTGTATTTTAAAAGATTGGTTACCGCTGCCGCCTGTCCGCCGGCCATCACCGCTGCCCCGGCATCGGAGCTGCCTGTACCGATCGCCGTCGCAATACCCAGCACGGTTGCCAGCATCGCCTGAAAGGAAATTCCTTCCATTGCCGATTGGCTCCGCACGATATGGCCGGAGGCAATATGGCTGACTTCGTGCGCCAGAACGCCCGCCAACTCGCCCGGATGTTCGGCGCGCAACAACAGCCCCGTATGCAGGAAAATATTGTGTCCGCCGGCAACAAAGGCATTAAGACTGTTGTTTTCGACAATCACGATACGGATGCCGTCACGCGTAAAACCGGCCTGCTCAAAAATAGGTCTGCCGATATTTTTGATCGTATTTTCGATTTCCGCATCACGGATAATACGCATGCTCTGCGCATGCGCCGCAGAAGACTGCAGCATTGTCCACACAACTGCCATAAAGACAAAGGCGAGCACCTTTGGCAAGATACGCCGCCTTCGCAATTGTTTTGTCATGATACCAGCCGTTTCTCCGGCTTCTTAAAACAGCCCGGTCAATAGGGCTGGAAGCCTTTATGGTTATATTCGCCGATTTTCTCGCGCGTGCGCCAATCCGTCACATCGAAGGAGGGCAGGCCGCTTTCAAGGAAATTAAAATAATCGGCAACCAGCTTCAGGGAACGGCGGCGGTCATGGTCGGAAAGCTTGTAAAATGCCGGCCCGACTTCCAGAACCGCCAAATCCCTGTGTTTTTTATTAACAACATACTGGCGACGGAATATATCCTGCGCATAGAGCGCACGCAATACTTTTTCTTCCGTAATGTCGTCCGGCCAGCCGTCCTTGTCCCAATCCAGTCCGCGCCACTGCACAGGGTGACGGTATTTGTGCCAGATCGGATCGGTTGCCGGTGCATAAGACCAGTTGAACTGTTTGCGCTTTGATGTGCGCAGATGCAACGGAATCGGCTTGTCTTCCCCGGCAACGGCGCGACCCGCCGTCCGCATCTCCTGCGCAGCAACCGGTGCTGCAGAAAACCCGATCATCACCGCGGCAAATGCCGAAAACGCCAGAACCGTCAATTTTGTCTTTATCATCTTTTTTCAACCACTTCCTTGAAAATTAACAAAATCCTCTGACCTCTCAAGGATTTTTCTCCGTTCATGCACCAGTTTACACCGTGTTTGGTAAACGGTCTATAAACAAAAAACAAAAAATTTACGATGCTGTTTTACACCGCTCCTTGACACCGTTAAAGACCGTTTAAACTTTTTTGCGTATAATAATATAATAACAAGAAAGGCTGAAAAGAATGACAGATGCGGTACATATATCCCTGTCGGGCATGCAGGCGCAGAAAAAACGTCTGCTGTCTTCGGCCGCCAATATCGCAAATCTGACAACATCAGGGGCCGGACCGCAAAACCCGCCGCCGGACGCGCCGGAAGTTTTTCGTCCGCTAAGCGCTGTACAAAAAGCCGTTGTCACAGGCAGCGGTTCGGGAGCGGGGGTTTCGGCACAGATTACACAGGCGGAAAACGGTACAACGCTGGTTTTCGACCCGTCCTCTCCCTTTGCCGATGAAAACGGCATGATCGCCGTGCCGGAAATTTCCCTTGAAAAGGAAATCGTCAATCTTCTGCTGACAAAAAATGCCTATAAAGCCAATGCGCTGGCGCTAAAAACCGCGGCAGAGACCGAAAAAGAACTTCTGAATACACTGGCGTAAATTAGGGTCTGCCCCTAACGTCCGAAATTTCGGCGCAGCATTTTCTCGCGCTTTCTGACCTGATCTTTCTTCAGGGCAAGATCAAGCGCCTTCAGCGTTTCCTTGAAATCGCCCTTGTGGTGAACACCGATACCGCCGGATTTTTCCCAGTCGCGCACATTTTCAATACGGTCATCGATCAGAATACGATCGGGGCCGGAAAGATAATGCTTGTCGCGCGACGGGCAGATAATCATATCCATCAGCATCCATTTGCCGCGCGCAGTATCAAAATCCGTGATCCATTTCGCCTTGCCGTAATGGCTTTCCGGTGAGGCCATCGGCGCGGTCAAAAATTTTGTCTCGCCGATTTTTTTTAGTTCCGTATAAAATTCCCGCGCGCCCTCATAAACCGGCATACTCTGCCACCAGAGATGATCCAGAGCATCGTAATCGGTTTTGCCATCAGGTTTAATCTTGCCTTCCGCCTTTGCATGGCTATCGAAATCCGACAGCACGCCGTCAAGATCAATGAAAATTGTAAGACCGGACGGATTCTTCTGATTGTCGTTTGCCATGCGTTTTTCCTTTGAAATATGCAATTACATATTGACGCAACATAATGCTTTCGGTGCGGCTTGTCAAGCAGGCGGCGCGAATCTCCGTCATCATTCTTTAAAAAGCGCGGAAATACAGCGTACGTAAAATTCTTGTTATTTATGAGGCCTGACCCTAATATATCGGGTGGTGTGATTTTCTAAAAAACAAAGGAATCGGGGAGCATAAAAAATGTCAGAAAACAAGTTCCGCCTGATTACACGCAGCGATATGGACGGTCTGGTCTGTGCCGTATTGCTAAGATATCTCGATATGGTCGATGATATTTTATTCGTGCATCCCAAAGACATGCAGGACGGGCTGATCGAGGTAACGGAGCGCGATATCATCACCAACCTGCCCTACGCCCCTGATGCGCATCTGGTCTTTGACCATCATGCCAGCGAATTGCAGCGCGTCGGCGGCGCACGTCCGAATTATATTCTTGATCCGCATGCGGCGTCTGCCGCCCGTGTCGTTTACGATTATTACGGCGGCCGCAAGGCTTTTCCGGATATTTCTCCGGATATGATGAAGGCGGTGGACAAAATCGATGCCGCCGACCTGACCGAAGAGGAGATTCTCGACCCGCAAGGCTGGATTCTGCTCGGCTATCTTATGGATGCGCGCACAGGTCTTGGCCGGTTCCGCAATTTTCGCATTTCAAACTATCAATTAATGATGGATTTGATCGATTACTGTCTTGAAAAGCCGACAATCGACGATATTCTGTCCCTGCCCGACGTGGCCGAGCGGGTCGAGCTTTACCGTGAGCATTCGGCAAAATTCGCCGACCAGATCAAACGCTGCACCACGATCTACGGCGAGACAGCCGTTCTGGATCTGCGCGGCGAAGAAACGATTTATGCCGGAAACAGGTTCATGATTTACGCCCTGTTCCCCGATGTGACGGTATCCATGCATGTCCTGTGGGGACGTGAAAAACAGAATACCGTTTTTGCTGTCGGAAAATCGATTATCAAACGTTCCTCGAGAGCGAATATCGGCAAGCTGATGCTGGAATACGGCGGCGGCGGCCATATTGCGGCAGGAACATGCCAGGTCGCCAACGATCAGGCGGAACAGGTCAAGGATGATCTGGTAAAAAAGCTTGCGCAAAACTAAGGAAAATCGATAAGCTTGTACGGCAAAACAACAAAAAACAAACGGCCGCCGGGTGTAAAATGACATATGTGGTTCTGGAATCCTGCATTAAATGCAAATATACCGATTGCGTGGAGGTCTGCCCCGTTGACTGTTTCTATGAAGGGGAAAACATGCTGGTAATCCATCCGGACGAATGCATTGATTGCGGTGTGTGCGAGCCGGAATGTCCGGCCGAGGCCATCGTTCCCGATATTGACGACCGCGCAGCCGATTTTCTGGAACTGAACCGCGAATATGCGGAAAAATGGCCGAATATCACGCAGTCAAAAGAACCGCTGCCTGATGCCGATGATTACAAGGACGCGCCGGACAAGTTGCAAAAATATTTCAGCCCCGAACCCGGTGAAGGAGATTGATCCCTATGCAGGCTGTTGTTTGGGATACGGAATATACGACATGGGACGGCGCAATGGAGCGCGACTGGTCGGGCGACGGCGAGTACCGCGAACTGGTGCAACTCGCCGCGCGAAAAATAGATTTCAACGGCGGAGAAATGCTGGACGAGATAAATATATTTGTCCGTCCTGTGCGCAACCCCGAACTGTCCGAGTGTTTTACCGGGCTGACGCACATCACACAGGATCAGATTGAGCGGGACGGCATTGCCTTTGCCGAGGCTTATGAGGCTTTTAAAAAATTCGCAGGCACCCTGCCCTGCTTCTCTTACGGTACGGATGCCGTAATCCTGCAGGAAGGCTGCGACCTGAACGGAATTGATTATGACCTGCGCTGTCTGTTTCTGGACGCACGCATCTATTTCAAAAACAGCGGGATCGATGTGCGCAATTATACAAGCGGCACAATCGCACAAGCTTTTGGAATCCGCCTTGACGGGCACGTGCATAATGCGCTGCATGATGTCGATTCCCTCTCGCAGGCGCTTTTGGCTCTTCACAAAAACAAAAAAATAAAGGTAGCCTGACGTCTCATGGAATGGTTTTTGATACTTGCCGGTTTTATTTTGCTGCTGCTTGGCGGCGAGTCGCTTGTCAAAGGCGCTGTGGCGATGGCAAAAAAAATGCAGCTGCCGCCGCTGGTCATCGGTATCGTACTGGTCGGATTCGGCACATCGATCCCCGAACTTGTTACCTGCATTACCGCAGCACTGCAAGGATCGTCCAATCTTGCCTTCGGCAACGTTGTCGGCAGCAACACCGCAAATATCCTGCTGGTTGCCGGCACCGGTGCGTTGATGGTTCCTATCATGACACCGCTGGCCGAATTCAAGCGCGACGGTTCTTTTGTTGCGATCAGCACGGTTCTTCTGGTTGCGGCCGCGCTTTTCCTCGGCTCTGTCGGTTTTATGCTCGGCGCAGCCTTCGTCGCACTGCTGCTCGGCTATATCGCCTATATGTATTTGGCGGAAAAAAGGAAATATCAGGCAACCGGCAGTGCCGATATTCTTGAAGAGCTGGAGGAAATTCAAACATTCCTGAACAGGCCGATCACCCTGCCGATCGCAACGATGCTGACCGTTGCCGGTATCGCCACAACCATTCTCGGTGCAAAATTGCTGGTTATGGGCGCAATCGCCCTTGCGGAAAAAGCGGGGGTTTCCGAAACCGTCATCGGCCTGACTATTGTCGCCATCGGCACATCCCTGCCCGAACTGGCCACGGCCATTATCGCGGGGCTGCGCAACCACAGCGATCTTTCTCTGGGCAATATTCTGGGCAGCAATATCTATAATATTCTCGGCGTTCTTGGTGTCACAGCCATGGTCAGCCCGATGCCGGTTCCGTCGGAAATTATGACATTCGATTTATGGGTGATGGTGCTGGCCACGCTTGTGCTGACGCTCTTTGCCTTGACGCGTATGAAAATTTCAAGGCTTGAAGGCGGATTAATGCTGAGCGGATATTTTATTTACCTCTATCTGCTTTACCTCAGCACGCTGCCGACCGCCGCGTGATAAAAAACGAAAGGGATAAAAAATGAGAATCGAAAACGACCGCAAGCTGGATTTTGACGATGTGCTGATCCGCCCGAAGCGCTCGCGTCTGGAAACCCGCGCAGAGGTCGAACTGATGCGCACATTCCGTACGCCGCATGCCGGTTTTGAAATCACCGGTATCCCGATTATCGCCGCCAATATGGATTCGGTCGGCACGCTGGAAATGGCCAAAGCGCTCGCTGAACACGGAATTTATACGGCCATCCACAAACACTACCCGCTTGAAGAACTTGAAGCCGCCGATCTGTCCGCGGATCTCAATTTTGTCACATTTGGTCTGGTGGACGACCTCTCCCAGATGAAAGAAGTGATGTCGGCACTGAAAGCAAAGGGTATCAATAAAATCTGTCTGGATGTCGCCAACGGCTATACGGAGATTTTCGTCAATTTCATCCGGCGCGTCCGCGAACAGCACCCCGACTGCCTGATCATGGCCGGAAACGTTGCCACGCCCGACATGACCGAAGCGCTGGTCATCGCCGGTGCGGATATTGTCAAAATCGGCATCGGGCCGGGATCGGTCTGCGAAACGCGCTCGGTCACAGGTGTCGGCTATCCGCAGCTTTCCGCAACAATCGAATGCGCCGATGCCGCGCACGGGCTGGGCGGGCTGCTCTGCGCGGATGGCGGCTGCCGCACATCGGGCGATGTCGCCAAAGCCTTTGGCGCGGGGGCGGATTTTGTCATGCTCGGCGGCATGCTGGCCGGCCATACGGAATGTCTGACGGACGAACAGCTCAAAGCCCTGCCGGAAAACAACAACATGATCGAATATTACGGGATGAGCAGCGCCGAGGCGATGGAGAAATACAGCGGCGGCATCGCCCCGCACCGCGCCAGTGAAGGCCGTGTTGCCTCGATTCCCTATCGCGGTGACGTTCAAAACACGGTGCAGGCAATTCTGGGCGGGCTGCGTTCGGCCTGCACCTATGTCGGTGCGTATAAGCTGAAGGAGTTGACCAAACGCACGACTTTTGTCGTGAAAAACTGAACAGCTTAAAATTTAGGAGTTTTACCCCTTAAGGGCGGGGATTGGCGGGAGGTTTCTTTTCCGCAGGTTTCGGCGCGGCAGATTTGGCGTTTCTCTCTTCGATGCGGCGCAGCAATTCGGCGATTTCCTCTTCCTCGCGGGCGGCAACACCGGAATCGGCCGCATGCGGCGGCGGCAGTTTTCCGTCTTTATCTTTACCTTTGTTTTTATCTTTACCGCCGGTCTTTTTCATACCCAGCTTATCCATATCGGGCTGCTGCGTATTGTCCAGAAAGCCGTCATCATTGACGGCTTTGCGGATTTTCTGAAGATTGCTCTGGTCGTGCTTGACCCAAAGTTTCATATAATCCTGCGGCGACCAGCCATGCGTGTCTTCGGCCTTGCAATCTGCCCCGTGTTCCATCAGCAGTTTGATGACATCCGATCTCCGGTCGAGTCCGGCGGCCAGCGCCGCGCTGTGCAGCGGTGTCCAGCCCTTGCCGTTATCGGCACTTGGATTTGCGCCGGCATTCAAAAGCTCCTTGACGATTTCGACCTCGCCCCAATAGGCGGCCTGATGCAGCGGCGTCAGCCCCTGATAATTCGGAATATCGGGATCGGCACCGCTTTTCAGATAGGATTTGACCTTTTGCAGATTTCCGTCTTTGGCGGCTTTGTAGAGCTCCGTACGGCCGTTTTCATCGCGGCTGTTGATGCTGCTGAAAATATTGAATATATTTTTTTTCTTTGCCATGGATGGGTCGCTACTTTTTGATTTTGTATAAAGAAGCTACCTTTT
>SKHU01000271.1 GCA_007116755.1 Alphaproteobacteria bacterium | reverse complement strand
CCCAGCCTTGCGCGTTCGCCCAGACCGACCCAGCAGATCCGCGCGGGCAGCCCCTGAAATGCGATACGCTCCCGCGCCATATCCAGCCAGTTATGCAGTTGCGGATTATCCGGAATCAGTTCTTTGACTTTTGCGTCGGTTTTGTAAATATCTTCCGCATCGCCCGACAGTGCCGCCCAGCGGAACGGGCCGATCCCGCGGCAGAACAGCGGGCGGACATAGGCCGGTACGAATCCCGGAAAATCAAAGGCGTTTTTCACGCCGCGATCAAGCGCCTCCTGCCTGATATTATTGCCGTAATCAACGGTCGGAATGCCCATCGCATATAAATCCAGCATGGCCTGCACATGCACGGCAATCGAATCCCGTGCCGCCTCCAGAACCGTATCGGGGTCGGTTGCGCGTTTGATTTCCGCCTCTTTCCACGTCCAGCCCGCGGGCAGATAGCCGTTTAAGGGGTCATGTGCGCTGGTCTGGTCGGTGACCGCATCCGGGCGGAAACGTTTATCCTCTTTCGCCCGACGTGCGATTTCGGGGAAAATTTCCGCCGCATTGCCCAAAAGACCGACGGAAACGGCTTTGCCGTCTTTATGCGCGTTTTCGATGATCTCCAGCGCCGCGTCCAGCGTTTCCGCGCGGCGGTCGAGATAGCGCGTTTTCAGGCGGCGTTCAATGCACACATCCTGACATTCCACGGCCAGCATCGATGCGCCGGCCATTGTCGCCGCCAGCGGCTGTGCGCCGCCCATACCGCCCAGCCCTGCCGTCAGAATCCATTTGCCCGTCCAGTCGCCGGAAAAATGCTGCCGCCCCATTTCGGCAAAGGTTTCATACGTGCCCTGCACAATGCCTTGCGAGCCGATATAAATCCACGAGCCCGCCGTCATCTGCCCGTACATCATCAGGCCTTTTTGATCCAGTTCACGAAAATGCGCCCAATTTGCCCAATGCGGCACAAGATTGGAATTGGCCAGCAGTACGCGCGGCGCGTTTTCATGGGTTTTGAACACGCCCACAGGCTTGCCCGACTGGATCAACAGTGTTTCGTCCTTGTCCAGCGCGGTCAGGCTTTCGACGATTTTGTCGAAACTCTCCCAGTTGCGCGCGGCGCGACCGATACCGCCATAAACCACCAGATCATCGGGATTTTCGGCGACATTCGGGTCAAGATTGTTCATCAGCATACGCAAAGGGGCTTCCGTCAGCCATGATTTGGCTGTCAGCTGCGTGCCGGTCGGCGCATGGATTTCACGGCGGTTTTTCAGGGCGGTTTGTGCGGGCATGGTGTTTCAGGCCTCCTTTTGCTGTCTGTTGCGACACCAAAACTTACACCAATGCGGCGGATTTGTCATCACTTTGCGGCAGGCATATATCTTTCTCGCGGGCTTCCAGCGCGGCAAGATAATCGGGCATGGTCAGACGCATTTCGGCACGGCGCTGATCGACCGCCTGCAACAGGGCGGTAAAATAATCACGATCGGAAAGCAACGCATCGCGGCGGGGGGAGGGATGACCGTCAAAGCCTGTTTTGACGACATGGCGGCGCACATAGCGGTCAAGATAATCCTTGCATGTCCCAAGCGCACCGCAGGCCATTGCTATAATCTGCGATTTTTCCGTCAAAGACAGGCCGGTTCTGTAATACGGGCTTTCGCAATCGGCAAAACAGGCAACGGCAAGCAGCGTTTTTCCGTCCGCCGTTTCAGTACGGGCAAGACCGAAACGGTAAATCGGCATGTCCGGCACTTCGCGGTCGGCAAAGACATGCAGCATATCGGCAAGACGGGCGACGGACAAACCGCCGTAATGCAAAACGCTGCCGGGAACGACAGCGTTTTGATCCTGTTCCAGCCCCAATGTCAGCCCCGGAAATTCCTGCGTTCCCCGTCCCGAACAGGCGCAGCAGAAACGCCGCCGCCAGCCCGATAAAAAAGCCGCCGTCACGGAGGAAGGCGGCCAGTGCGGATTTGAAGGCAAAGACCCGTATCCGAAAATACTGATCCTGCCGGTTTTGGCAGGATCGATTTGATGCTGATGCAGACTTTCTTCCAGACCGCGCAGACGCGCAAGCGCCGATTGCAAAGCTTTCCGATCTGTTTTCCCCACGATACCGCCCCCACGGTTGAACCACAGGAAACAATTCTAAAGGAAAAACTTTAAAAATATGTAAATTAAAAAAAATTCAGAACGAACCGAAAACGCTGCCCAGCGTTACCACCAGCACCAGCGCAATGATCGGGAACAGCACCGCCACCATGAAAATATCCTTATAGGCCTCGCGGTGCGTCAGCCCGCAGATGCCCAGCAGCGTCACCACCGCGCCGTTATGCGGCAGGCTGTCCAGCCCGCCCGTGGCAATCGCCGTGACGCGGTGCAGCAGTTCGGGGGCGATATTCGCCGCCGCTGCCGCCGCAAGATAGCTGTCGCCGAGGGTTTGCAGCGCAATACTCATCCCGCCCGAGGCCGACCCCGTGACACCGGCAAGAATATTGACGGAAACGGCCAGCGACACCAGCGGTCCGCCGCCGATATTCTCTACCGCGCCCTGTATCAGTAAGAACGCCGGAAGTCCTGCGATCACTGCGCCGAAACCGACAAGGCTGGCCGTGTTGAAAATCGGCAGAACGGCGGCATTCGCGCCGCTGTCGATACTGGCGACAAGATTTTTGATACGCGTGAAATTTGTGGCAATCAGAACCAGAATCGCCAGCGTCAGGGACAGGATGATCGACCAGACGCCGCGCACGGAATCCGATGTTGTCGCGCCGTAAATCGGCTCTTCAAGATAAGACGTGTCCCATGCGGGAATCAGATGCGCACTGAAGGCGTAATTGAGCGCAATCACCAGAATAATCGGAAAAACCGCCAGCGGGAAAGACGGCAGCTCTTCCAGCTTGCGCAGTTTGGCGCGGTCGCGGGGAGAAATCTCCATAATATCGAATCCCTCGCCGCTGCTGCGTTCACGCAGGTCGCGGTCGGGTTTGGTATCGGTTTCGGGGTGATCGCCATAGCCT
>SKHU01000128.1 GCA_007116755.1 Alphaproteobacteria bacterium | reverse complement strand
TTTCCGCCTGAAAAACGATATCCAGTACATTGCCGCTGCGTTCGGCACGGTAGTCCACGCCGCGCCCCCAATCGAAAACAATGCGGCTGTAATTTTCATGTTCCCCCGCGCGCACCGTCAAACGGTCGGAGGCGGCCGTATGCGCAGGGAACAAAAGGAAAACGGCGAAAAAAATAAATGCCGCCGCAGGCAAGACGCCTGCACCATGCCTGAAATAGCCCGCCGATTTCCTACACGATACCATGAGCGATCCGTCGATAATCCTTTAAGATACTTAAGATATATGTATCCGTTTTCCTGTTCTCAGGGACAATCCCCGATTTTCAGCATACACAATTTTTTCCCGATATTCAGTTAATTCTTTGATGCGCTTTGCACCGTCTTGTAACAAAACGTAACAAAGAGTGATTTGTCTGTTTGAATCCGCCTCTGTTATATTCGGTGCTAAGGAACACGAATAAAAAAACAACAACAAAAAGAAGACGTTAAAATTATGGGTGCTTATATCACACAAAACACGCTGCGGCGCGCGGTTTCCTGCGAAGGGGTCGGCGTTCATTCCGGTATTCCCACAACCCTGACGGTTAAACCCGCTCCCGAAAACAGCGGATTTGTTTTCGTGCGTACGGATGTGACGGATAAAGATAACCGCATTCCTGCCACGTGGGACAATGTTTGCGATACACAGCTTTGCACGGTTCTGGCCAACGAAGACGGCGTAAAAATCAGCACGGTCGAACATGTGCTCTCCGCGCTTTGGGGCTGCGGTATTGATAATGCGGTGATCGAAGTCAGCGGCGGCGAAATTCCGATTATGGACGGCAGCGCGGCGGAGTTCGTCACATTGCTGCGTCGCGCAGGTATTGCCGCGCAAGACGCGCCGCGTAAATTTCTGGCCGTGAAAGCGCCTGTAACCGTTGTGAAAGACGATAAAAAAGTTACGTTGCGCCCGGCGGCAACACAGAGTTTTTATTTTGAAATCGAATTTGACAGCAAGGCCATCGGCCGCCAGCAGCATGAGTTCCATTTCTCCGAATCCGGCTATGAAAAAGAAATCGGCGATGCGCGCACCTTCGGTTTTCTGCATGAAGTCGAAGCCCTGCGCCGCATGGGGCTGGCGCGCGGCGGATCACTGGACAACGCCGTTGTCATTGACGGCGATACGGTTCTCAATTCCGGCGGTCTGCGCCATAAAAACGAATTCGTCCGCCACAAGATTCTCGATGCGCTCGGCGATCTGCTGCTGTGCGGCGGACAGATCATCGGCCGCTATGAAGGTATCAGAGCCGGTCACCACATGAATAACGAGATTCTGCGCAAGCTCTTCGCCACGAAAGATGCGTGGGAATTCATAACACTGACAAAGCAGCAATATCTGGCCTTGACCGCCACCGGCGAAAACCTGCGCCGCATTCCGGCCACAGCACCGTTTGTCGTTATCAGCAAAAAAGCCGCAGAGCAAAACGCCGGTGCCTACTGAAATCTGAAGTAATACCGCATAAACAAAAATAATAAGGGGGCTGCGATAGCCCCCTTCAAGTGTTGTTATTGTTTCTTGCTTTTTTTATTATCCTTCAGTTTTCCAGATGCGCAAGCAGCATCCAGCGGTTTTTCTCGTGCAGTTGAATCCGTCCGACTGCCAGATCGACACTGGCCTCGTCTCCGGCCGCCTCTGCGGTGTCCAGAAGCGCTTTGGCGCTGGCAATCAGCAGGTTCTGGTCTTCTGCAAGGATTTTCAGCATCTGCTGCGCGGAAGGATTGCCGTTTTCTTCTTTCAGCGTCGTCAGCTTCGCGAAAGCGCTGTAGCTGCCCGGTGCTTTTTCGCCGAGGGCACGAATCCGCTCGGCAATCTCGTCCACGATCAGCGCGAGTTCTTCATATTGTTGCTGGAATAATACGTGCAGGCCTTGAAACATCGGCCCCGTAACATTCCAGTGGTAATTCTGGGTTTTCAGATACAGGCCGTAACTGTCCGCCAGAAGAACCGAGAGCGCCCGCACAACATCGGGCTGCGCTGCCGGTTGAATTTTTGCCTGATTGGCCATATCGATACTCCTTTTTCCGTTATTTTAAGTTTCCTGTTTGTCCCGCTGTCCGGCAGTATAAAGCTGCCGGACAGGATAGGGACATAGTACTGGAAACCGTTGCAATCTCCTAAAGGATTAGCGCCTGCGCCGCCGCACTCAAAACCGCTGCAATGCGGATAGAATGCTGGACACCCTCTTTCGTAATACCTGCATCAGTCACCTGTTTGACATGCGCATCAATGCACATGCCGCAACCGTTGATCGCGGAAACCGCCAGCGAGTATAGCTCGAAATCGCGCTTTTCAATCCCGGGATTGCCGACCACGCTCATCCGCAAACCGGCGGGCATCTGCTGATACTGCGTATCACTGACCAGATGCACAAAACGGTAATAGACGTTGTTCATCGCCATAACCGCAGCGGCCGATTGCGCCGCCGCTTTTTCCTCTGCGCTGAGCACGTCTGCGGCCTCGCCTTCCACCGCGGCAATCACAGCCGGATGACGCGTTGCATAAGCAGACGCCAATGCCGTGCCCCAGATCTGGTTATCCGTCAACCCTGTACCGGGCGCGGTTTTCAGAACAGAAGACAGATTCAGGCGGATATCTTTCGCCGTATCGGGAATCAATTCCCGCAAGGCATCGATTGTCTGGACGTTATCTGCCCGTTTTTCGGCATAAGCGACTGACATATGCATTTCTCCTTAAAAAAATTAGTTTTAAGCGACTTTCAGCGTTTCTTCGCCCTTGTTCCAGTTGCAGGGGCATAGCTCGTCCGTCTGCAGAGCGTCAAGCACACGCAGAACTTCGGACACGTTGCGGCCGACACTGAGATCCGTCACCATCGCAAAGCGGATAATACCTTCAGGGTCAACGATATAAACCGCACGCTGTGCAACACCGGCTTCGGGATCAATAATGCCAAGCCCGCCTGACAATTCACGCTTGATATCCGCCAGCATCGGGAAAGGCAGATCACGCAAATCATCATGATC
>SKHU01000011.1 GCA_007116755.1 Alphaproteobacteria bacterium | reverse complement strand
TCGCCGTTTCAGGCGCGCGCGCAGGATATTAACGATGCCGGCGCAGCAGCGCTGAAAAAGCTGGTGGAAGACCAGATCGCCTATGCCGATCAGGTCTATCAGAATGTTCAGGGTTTTGGTATCAAACACAGCGGCGATGTCGAAGTGACGCAGCACAGCGGCTATTATCAGGTCCGTCTGCCGCATGCGGTGATCGAAACCCTGCATCCGGAAAACACGCAGGAGATTATCAAAATCGATCTCGGCCGCGTGGTGATGAATGTCGTGCCGAAAGACGATGATGTCTTGTCGATGAGCATTGCCTTGCCGATGCCGCTGACCGGAAAAGATTCCCAAGGGGAGACCGTCTTTACCCTGAATGTCGGGGAACAGCGCGCCCATGCGCTGTATATGCCGTCGATGCTGGCCGCACCGCGTTATCATCTTTCCTATAAAAACGTTACGGTAACCGATACGCCCGAGGGTGTACTTGATCTTGAAATCGGCGAATTATTCACGGATATGAAACTGGAAAAAGGTACCGACGGATATTGGAGCGGCCCAAATAATTTTTCCGCCAAAGATGTCCGTTTCAATGTGAATGCTCCTGAAGGCCACACCGCCATAACAGTTGGGGAGATCACTTCACACAATAAATATAAATCCTACGATCTGGCCGGTGCGACGAAATTCTACCGCGAAATCAGCCTGATGGATCCGGAATCCATGTCGGCAACGGAGAACGAAGCACTGATCGGCAGCATATTTACGCAAATGCTGGAAGCTGCGGACGGGATTGACAGTGATTTCTCGGTAAAAAATCTGTCTTTCCTGTATCATCCGGCCGGAAAGCCGGAAACACGTGCTGATGTCGCCAATGCGGGACTCGGTTTCGGTATGGACGGAATGCGCAGTGAATTGTCGTCGATGCGGTTTTCCATCAATCTGAACGGGCTTGAGACAACCGCACCGGAAGAACTTAGATCGCTGATACCGACAGATGCGGAATACAAAATGCGTATCGTCAACCTGCCCTTGAAAGGCCTGATGGGGCTGATGGGGAATGTCATGCAGCCGGGATCACGTCACATGCAGCCGGAAATCCAGTCTGTCATGCAGATGTTCAGCAATGCCGGAACAAAATTTATTCTGGATAACAAATCCGTACAGACACCGTCGGTCGGAGGTCAGGTTAACGGCGAAGCACAGGCCGACAGCACCGCCGTCTGGGGCGCGACCGCCGCCTTTACCGGCGTGCTGCGCAATCTGGACGAGCTGATCGCCGAGATGTCCGGCCAGCTTCCGGCTATGCCCGTACAGGTACAGCAGGCTTTTATGCCGCTGAACATGATGCAGCAATTCGGAACACCCGGCACCGATCCTGCGACGGGGCAATCCACCCGAACCTATGAATTCAGCGTAACACGCGAAGGCCAGGTTCTGCTGAACGGTCAGGATATGATGTCATTGATCGGTATGGGGATGGGTATGCCCGGTACGCCGACACCGTATTGATTTTCAAGAATCAGGAGCACGGAAAAGAGCCTGTCTTCAAGACGGGCTCTTTTTTTATGATGACTTTTATGATCACCTGTTTTCGCGGGCAAAAAATCCGCCGAAAGCGGGCAGTTCAATCACGCCGTTATCATTGACGCGCACGGGCAGGCCGTGATTGTCCAGCATCGTCCATTCGGCGGCACGGTCGAGTTTTTTCTCCGTCATGCCCAGATTGAATCCGGCCACCACAGTTTCTTCTTCCGTTTTGCGGGTCAGCACCAGCAGGTCGTTTTTGGCGATTTGAAAATCGATCTCTCCGGACACCAGCGCCGGATATTGTTTGCGCCATTTTAGGAAATGCCGCGTGAAATTCAGCGGCGAGGCGGGATCGTTCTCCTGCCGCGACACGGCGTTCATGCGGTGATCATCGGGAATCGGCAGCCATGTTTCATCTGCGCTGGAAAATCCGGCATTTTTCTCCGATCCCGTCCACGGAATCGGTGTGCGGCAGCCGTCACGCCCCTTGCTGTCGGGATAAAGAAAAATTCCGAACGGGTCCTGAAGTTTTTCAAACGGCACATCGGCTTCCGTCAGGCCGAGTTCCTCGCCCTGATACAGGAAGACCGTGCCGTAAAGGCTGGTCAAAAGCGCGATCAGCATTTTTATCCGCGCCGTATTCAGTTCCGGATCCTCCACACCGCCGCGCGAGGCGATGCGGATCACATCGTGATTGGAAAACGCCCATGCCGGCCAGCCGCCTTCATAGCTGTGATAGCGGATGAACAGGTCGCGGAATTTTTCCGCCGAACCTTCCTCGCCGTACCAGCCCAGCAATTCAAAATTATAGGCGGCATGCAGGCGGTTATTGCCGCGCGTATATTCGGCGCAGGTCTTCATATTGTCGTCATCGCCAATTTCCGCCACCATCATTTTATCGTCATATTCATCCGTCAGCGCGCGGAGACGTTCGATAAATTCCAGATTTTCCGGCCGCGATTTATCGTAAATATGCCATTGCCGGTCATAGGGGCAGGGGGTGAGATACAGCCCGTTATAAAGCTTGCCCGGCTCGAATTCCGTGCGCGGCGGATTGTCGCGCAGCTGTTCGTCATGCATATAGAAATTGGCGACATCAAGGCGGAAACCGTCCACGCCGCGATCCAGCCAGAACCGCGCAACATCCAAAAGCGCGTCTTGTACTTGCGCGTTGCGGACATTCAGATCCGGCTGCGAGGTCAGGAAGGAATGCATGTAATACTGGCCGCGGCGGTTATCATATTCCCACGCCACGCCGCCGAACAGGCTTTGCCAGTTATTCGGCGGGCTGCCGTCGGGCTTCGGATCGACCCAGACATACCAGTCGGCTTTCGGGTTATCCCGATCCTTGCGGCTTTCCTGAAACCATGCGTGACGGTCGGAGGTATGGCTCAAAACCAGATCGATAATCAGTTTCAGCCCGTGTTTGTGCATTTCCGCCAGCATCGCATCGAAATCCTCCAGCGTGCCGAACATCGGATCAACGGCGGTGTAATCCTCCACATCATAACCGAAATC
>SKHU01000116.1 GCA_007116755.1 Alphaproteobacteria bacterium | reverse complement strand
TTGGTTAGCATGTTTCTGTTATAGGTCAAATCATCCACACAACCATTTAATCCACTAACAAGTACCGAAGTAGTTCTTAATTGTTGGTTGACATTCAAATTAGCAGCCCAATTGGCAAAATGTCCTGTTGTGTTGCCAACACATTGATAAAGAATGTAAATTGTGTCGTTAAGATTAGTAAAAGGATTGGCAGAAACATCAAAATCTTCACTCATCACTACTAAAACATTTGCACCTGGAGGAAGCTGACCTAAAATATCAGTGTCAACAACACATGACCGCCATCGCAGCGGTATTCTGTTCGGAATCCATGCGGCGGGGGCAGCAATCTTGAATACCAAACGCCATATCCACGCCGTTTATGTTACGGCACAGACAGAAAAGCAGATCAGGCCGTTTTTCGATCAGGCAAAACAAGCCGGGCTGACACGCCCCGCCCCTGTCACGGTCGATAAGGCGCAACTCGACAAAATGCTGCCCGAAGGTGCTGTGCATCAGGGCGTTGCCGTACAGGCGCAGGATCTGCATACGCCTCCACTGGACAAATTCTGCGAGGAAATGCCGAAAAACGGGACAATTCGCGAGAATATTTTTGTCATGCTCGATCAGGTCACCGACCCGCATAATATCGGTGCGATTTTACGCTCCGCCGCCGTCTTCGGCGCAAAGGCGCTGATCGTACAGGATCGCCACACACCGGAGATTACCGGAACACTGGCAAAATCCGCCTCCGGCGCGGTTGAACATGTGCCGATTTTGCGTGAGACCAATCTTGCCCGCGCCCTTGCGCAGCTTAAAGATCAGGGTTTTCTCTGTGCCGGACTTGACGAGCGCGGCAAAATAACAATCGCCGAAATGACGGCAGATGAAAACCTGTCCTCCTATCACGGCATTGTCCTGGTGATGGGGGCGGAAGGCGACGGGTTGCGCCGCCTGACGGCGGAGAATTGCGATATTCTCGTGCGGCTGCCTGCGCACGGCAAAATCGAAAGCCTGAATGTTTCCAATGCCGCCGCCGTTGCGCTTTACGAGCTGGTGCGTTAAAGGAAAACGCCATGCAGAAAGACTATGAACATATCGCCGGACTGATTGCCGGATGGCGCAAAGAGAAAGACGCAACATTGACCGTCGGTATCAGCGGCAGTCAGGGGTCGGGGAAAACCACGCTGACACGCGCGCTGGAAAAACTGCTGACGGATATGCACGGCCTGTCCGTTGTGCAATTTTCCCTCGACGATCTTTACAAGACCAAAGCCGAACGCGCGCAAATGGCGAAAGACGTCCACCCGCTTTTTGCCACGCGCACCCTGCCCGGCACGCATGATGTGCCGCTTGGCCTGCGTGTTTTTCAAAGCCTCAAGCACGGAGAGAAAACCGCCATTCCGTTTTTCGACAAATCGGTTGACGACCGCACGCTGCAAGACACATGGAAAATTTTTGACGGCCGCCCCGATGTTATTCTGTTTGAAGGCTGGTGCGTCGGCGCACCGCCCGCACCGGAGAATGAAGACTTAAATACGCCGCTGAACGATTTTGAAAAAACGCGCGATCCCGACAGCGCATGGCGACGCGCAGTGGATGATTTCCTCCGCAACGACTATCCGCCGCTGTGGCGGGAAATCGACAAGCTGATTTTTATCAGGATTCCGGATTTCGGCTGCGTGTTTGACTGGCGCAAACAGCAGGAGGCGGAAACCTTCTGCCACGCCCCTGAAAACGCCATGACAGATGAAGACATCCGCAATTTTACCGGACAGGCCGAACGTATTACGTGCCGCAACCTGTCGCTGCTGTCGCGCCGCGCCGATGCCGTGCTGCATATTAATGCCGCGCACGGAATAGAAAATATCACCCATTATGAGGCGTAACGCATAAGCGCCGGCTAAAATGACAACGCATGCGCACGGGCGATTTGCGGCAGTTCGGTAATTTTTTTGATAACCTCCGGCGTCAGTTGCTCATCGACCGCGACCAGTGCCACGGCCTGATCTTTGCCCTCGATACGCCCCAGCCGGAAATCGGCGATATTAATTCCGGCATCGCCGAGCAGCGATCCCAGCGCACCGATCAGCCCCGGCTTGTCCTCGTTGCGGATAAACAGCATATGCGGCGCAACACCCGCCTCGATCGGCACGCCTTCGATGTTGACGATACGCGGTTTGCTTTCCCCGAACAGCGTACCGCTTGCGCTGTGGGTGCTGTTTTCGGTATCCACTTCAATTTTGATCAATGTATGAAAACCGTTGCCGCCCTCTTTAAAAGTCTCGCTGATTTTGATGCCGCGCTCTGCCGCACGTGCCGGCGCATTGACCATATTGACCCCGTCCAGAACAGGGCGCAACAAACCGGCGAGTGTCATGCAACTCAGCGGCTTGACATTCAGACGGCTGACCGCCCCTTCATAAGTCAGACGCACGGATTTGATCGGGCTTTGCGTGATCTGCCCGATCAAACCGCCAAGCTGTTCGGACAGTTTCATATAGGGTTTCAGCTTCGGCGCGTCCTCCGCGCTGACAGACGGCATATTCAGCGCGTTCTGCACCGCACCGGTCAGCAGAAAATCGGCAATTTGCTCGGCCACCTGTACGGCAACATTTTCCTGCGCCTCAAGCGTCGAGGCACCAAGATGCGGTGTACAGATAACGCGCTCATGCCCGAACAGAATATTCTCATGCGCCGGCTCTTCCACAAAAACATCAAGCGCCGCTCCCGCAACATGGCTGCTGTTCAGAGCGTCCAGCAGATCCTGCTCCGCCACCAGAGCGCCGCGCGCGCAGTTGATAATAAAAACGCCTTTTTTGGTTTTACCGAGAAATTCGGCATTGACCAGACCGCGCGTCTTTTCCGTCAACGGCGTATGCAGCGTGATGTAATCGGCACGCGCGGCAAGCGCATCAAGATCAAGTTTTTCCAAGCCGAGTTCCGCAGCCTGCGCATCGGCCAGATACGGGTCGTAAACCACAACCTTCATCTGCAGGCCGAGCGCACGGGATGCCACAATCCGTCCGATATTGCCGCAACCGATAATGCCG
>SKHU01000044.1 GCA_007116755.1 Alphaproteobacteria bacterium | reverse complement strand
GCCGTTATAGCACGTATTCACATAACACGTCAATTGTCGAGAGCAGAAAGAAACGCCCCGCCCCTCAAGCCGGATTTTCAATTTACTCCGCCTCCTTTACTGCCTGTAGAATGTGCAGGATTTCGGATTCTTTAAGCTTTTCAGCCAGTCCAATCGGGGTGTCGCCATCAGCTGTTTTCGCAGACAGATCGGCTCCGGATTTTATGAGCAGTTTAACAACGTCCATATGTCCCTGTTCGACAGCATCGTGCAAAGGCGTATAACCATGCTCCCCGACAGCATTAACGTTTGCACCGTGAGAAAGTAAAATTGTGACCTCATCAGGAAGACCCCGGATTGCCGCAGCATTGATCGGGTAATTCCCGAACAGGCCTTTTGTGCCAATGGACCGAACATCCATTCCACTATATTCGGGCAAATCTGCGTAATCTTTCAAAATTTTGTCCAGCTTTTCAATGTCGTGGTTATTCATTACTTTTTGCTCCACATCAGTTTTCGTTCGGTTTCCAATAAGGAGCATCCGGCATTATCGCTGCCGGTGCGATTTGGAGTTCAAGCCCCATATTTGTAAGAAGCTGTAATGCTTCAAGGCTGAAGATACCCGCAAAGCTTTCTTCATGACTTTGTTCAACAGAGCAAAGTGTCAAAAAAGCGTATTCTATCCCAACATCACGAACTGCCAGCGCATCGCCGATTTTCAAATAGGCAGCGAGAAAATCACGAATTTCATGATCCATTGTGTCGGGGTGGAAGCGATACCACGGGGATGCGTAAAGCCATGCGCCCGTCTCGGGAAGTTTTCGTTTCAGTCCCGTTTGCGTTATTGTTCCGTCGGGAATCGGTGCAACCGATACGCACTTGTCAACAGCGTCTTTCGTGCCGTGAATCTCTATTCTGCCAAGCAGTTTAAACATGACTTAATCTCAAAAAATATCAGTAATAAAAAAACACAATCCTCAAATCCTCAACGCCCTCATTTCATTATACGGCATCTGCCGGAGGGGGACACCGGAATATTTGCGTCAGTGGAACGCCGTGCCGGCGGCAATGCCGCCGCCGTTGAAAAATGCCGTGCCGTCCATCGGTTTTTTGCCCTCCGGCTGTACGGTGACAAGCCGCAGCGCCGTGCCGCCGCCGCAGGCGACGGTCAGGTTTTTGTCCAGCACTTCTCCGGCAGCGCTCTCTGTCCTGCCTTCCGCAATTTCGGCGGCGTGGATTTTCAGGCGTTTTTGGTTTTCTCCGTAAACGCACCAGACCCCCGGCCACGGGTTGAGAGCGCGGATTTTGCGCTCCAGCGCCTCCGCCGTTTCCGTCCAGTCGATTCTGCCCTCCGCACGGGTGAGCATATGCGCATAACAGGGCTGCCCCGACAATTGCGCCTGCGGCACGGCATCAGGCGGCGCGCCGCGCGCGTAATCCGCCAGTACTTCCGTGATCATCTCCGCGCCCAGCGCCGCCAGCGCATCATGCAGCGAGGCCGCCGTTGTTTTGGCCGTAATCGCAACAGATTGCATTTTCAGGACGGGGCCGGTATCCAGCCCCTTTTCCATCTGCATGACCGATACGCCGGTTTCGCGGTCGCCCGCCAGTATCGCGCGCTGGATCGGGGCGGCGCCGCGCCAGCGCGGCAAAAGCGAGGCATGAATATTCAGACAGCCGAAACGCGGCGCGTTCAGCACCGCTTCGGGCAGGATCAGCCCATAGGCGGCAACAACGGCCAGATCGGCCTTGCAGGCGGCAAATTCCGCACGCGCTTGGGCGGATTTGAAATTTTCCGGTGTCCGCACAATCAGGCCGTGTTTTTCCGCAAAAGCATGAACGGGCGAGGGTTTCGGTTTCTGCCCGCGCCCCGCCGGACGCGGCGGCTGGCTGTACACGGCGGCAATCTCGTGCCCCGCCTCCATCAGCGCGGCCAGCGCCGGAACCGCAAAATCCGGCGTTCCCATATAGATCAGCTTTAATCCGGCCATAAAAGAATTTCCCTTATGTGAAAAGATATGTTACGCTGGCGGTCGCATGTTCACGACAAACATATCCCAGGACGGCAAGGTGATGCGAGTTTTTTTCCGCCTGACGGCGCTTTTTTTTCTTTGTTTTTTTTCGGCTGCAGCCGCCGCTGCGCCGCATCCGCAAACACATGAGGAGCGGCTGCGCAGCATTTCTGCCATCGAATCCTATCTTGCGGAATTGCGCAGCATGCAGGCGCGTTTCACCCAGACCGCCCCCGACGGCGATCAGACCTCCGGCATTTTCTATATGGAGCGCCCCGGAAAAATGCGGTTTGAATATGATGATCCGATCGAGGATTTTATCGTTGCCGACGGGCTGTTTATCTATTTCTATGACGCGGTGATGGATCACCATTCCAGCACGGCGATCGGCAATTCGCTGGCGGATTTCATCCTGCGCGACAATCTGCGCCTGTCGGGCGATGTCACAGTGCTGGATTTGCAGGAAAACCCCGAAGAGAACCTGATCAAGGTCAGTGTGACGCAAACCGCCGATCCCTCTGCGGGGTCGATCACGCTGTTTTTTCAGCGCGAACCGATGCGGCTTGTCAAATGGCGCATCCATGACGCGCAGGGCATGACAACCGAAGTCGCGCTGTGGGAGGCGCAGACAAATATTCATTTCAACGACCGGAATCTTTTCCGCTTCCGCGATCCGCGCCGCACGCGCGAGCAGTTCAACAGATAAAGACACATATAAAGTTAAAGACAAAAGGATAAATAAAAAGAATGACAGATCAAAAAAAAGGACGGCTGATCATCATCCGCCACGGGCAGACGGAATATAACCGCCTGCAAAAAATGACCGGACAAAAAAACGTGCCGCTGGCCGAAAAGGGCGAGGAACAGGCGCGGGACACAGGGAAATTTCTGGGACAGACGCATCTTGACCATGTTTTTGCCTCGCCGCTGGATCGCGCCTTCAAAACCGCAGAGCTGATACTGGACAATATGGACGGGAAAGCCACCGCGCATCTGAAAAACACCGACGGCACATGGAATATCGCCGAAGATTTTGATTTGATGGAACAGGATACGGGGGATTTCACCGGCCGCAATTATAAAACCGATCCCGATATCATCGCCTTTGACCGCCGCTATGCGGATAATTTTCCGGGCGGGGAGAGCGCCGCCGATGTCGTGGCGCGGCTGACGGAATTTTACGAACGCGATATCAAGCCGCTGCTGGAAGACGGCAAAACCGTGATGGTGGTCTGCCATTCGAATGTCGTGCGCTCCTTCAAGGTGCTGCTGGGCGAGGCCACGCCGGAGAGTTTCCACAAACACCGCGCCAAAGTGCGCAACGCCGCGCCGTGGATGGTGGAATTCGATTCCGCAACCATGAAAGCCGTCGCCAGCTATATGATGGACGAGGTCGCAAGCGACAATGTCGCAAACGACAACAATACGGCGCAACCCAAAACGGCAAAACCCGACATCAAAAAGCAAAATCCGCGCCGCTAAGCCCTGCGGGAAATAAAAACACCCCCCCACAGAAGCCGTGTAACAAGGCTTCTTTCCCGCCGTTTTTGCAAAACCGCATTTTATCATTGCACAGCTTTGCATTGCTGTATTTTCACCCGACCTCTATAATATGGAAATACTTCCCGGGAGAAAAAATCCTGAATTTGTTTTACGGGGGAATTCCATTGTACAAAAAGCTGAAAAAGCAAAACGGCGAAAAATTTGCACAAACGATCAGGAATTTCCACAACGGGATTCTGGAGATTCCCGATATTGACGTTATTCTCCGTCATGCGGGGCGGGACGCAGAACCGCTGCTGCCTTATCTGATGACTCTGCTGGCCTCCAACGATGATACGCCTGTTCCTGCGCCGTCAGACCCGTTTGTCCTGCTGAAGCAGGCCGGATACGACGCCTTTTACGCCGATACGCTGGAAAAGCAGAACGACATCAAACCCTATTTTGCACGGGGCGAGCTGCTTTGCACCTTCAATGATCATGCGCGTTACAAAAACTATCACATTGTCCATGCCGTCAAAAAAGATGCGGATAAAATCAAACGCAAAGATTTCAAAGGCAGGGAAGAACGTCAGGATGAATACGGCACTTCGGTGATTTCCATCCAGATGCGGAAAAAAGGCGGGTTTATCAGCATCAAAAACCGTTATAACCATACGGTGTCCGGTTGCGACAACACTTTTAACAGTAATCCTGACAATATTATCTACGGGCTTTCGGCGGCACTTAAAGATCATTTCAATGTCGAATTCTCCGCCACCAAATCTCCTTTGCCAGAAGGATTTGTGTTGATGGGCGACAAAATTTTCAAATATCATCAGGAAAAGAACAACGTCTATTACGGTGATCAGGCCTGGGCTGAAAACGGTCGCATACACACCGTTGACAAATCTGCGGGTGATGCCCTGTTTGAGGGCTTTTTGTTTGACAATAAAACCAAAAGCTTAAAAAAATCGATCCTGAATACGGCGACAGCTTCGCAGATGATTTTAACCGCTGCTATGGTGGAAACCGCGTATTGACAGTTAAGGACGGCAACCTTTATCTGGGCGATGAATTCCTGATTGGCGCTGAACAATCGCGCATCAAAACGCTCTATCTTCCTGCACTCACCGAAATGGGCAACAGCTGCCTTATCAGAGCCTATGCCCTGACGCACTTTGAAGCGCCTGCGCTCGCCAAAATGGGGAGCAGCTGCCTTTTCCATGCCAAAGCTTTGACGCGCTTTGAAACACCTGCACTGACCTCAATGGGGATCTACTGTCTTCACAACGCCTCTCTCCTGACACGTTTTGAAGCGCCTGCGCTGACCGAAATGGGGAGTTACTGCCTTTCTAACGCCGGATCCCTGACGCGCTTTGAAGCGCCTGTGCTCGCTAAAATAGGCACGGGCTGCCTTTTCCACGCCGACGCTCTGGAGTCTTCATTGCGCCAGAAAGTGCGTAGAGCCTTAAGGCGCATAGGGTTTTGAAGATTGAACCAATCGACATCACCGCGCAAAAAGATTTTATATATCATAACGGGAGTTTATAGGATGGTTGATATTTTATATCCGGCAAAAAAACTGAGGCATGAATTTGCTAAGGTGCTGCATAACGCCTATTGCGATGCGAGCAGGATTCCGAAGCATGAAGTTTTCGATGAGGTGGGCGGATATGCAATAAAGCGCGGCGGCGTTCCGACAGCTATTCTGGGGACTGCGCTTGTCGGCGGCGGTTTGGCAATGCAGGAGCCGCCGGAAACTCTGCTGCCCGATACGGATGCCGCGCCGCAGGCGGTGCAATTGACGGAAAGTTTTAAAAGTGAAATCCGATCGCTGGCGGAAGACCGCGCGGCGTTTCTTGCCATGAAACAGGGATCGGCTTTTACGAGCGATGAGGAATTTCTAACTGTCAAACAAACCGGAAACGAAATGGGGCTGCGCGCCGAGCGGCTGGTCGGACGTATTGTCATGAGCGATGCGCTGTCCGAAACGCAGGCGGCGGAACTTTTGACCAAATTTTCCAACCGTGTTACGCCGATTACTGATATGGGGTTTGCGGAAAGCAGTTTCGGCTATCTGCGCGAAAGCCGTACCGCAGTGCAGGAAAACCCCCGAACAGACTGGATGAATATTTCCAAAGAAATCACCCGTCTGGCGGCTGAGCAGGAAGCCGCCGTGAATAAACGGATAAGGATGGGAATAGTGGAAAAAATTTGCATCACCATGCTTATGATCGTACCTTTGGCTGTTGCCGGCTCGATAGGCGGCCTGCTGGTATTTTTAGGTACAATAGGTGCGGGCAGCACCCGCACAGTGCGCCGCTGGGCGGAAGAAAAACCGAAAAAGCCCTTTCTTGGTCATTAGACGGAGTATCATTGTTTATAAAAAAAGCAAAACCCGCGCCGTTAAGACGCGGGTTTTTGATTTTCAAAAATTTTTTCGGCAAGCCTTTAGGCTTCTGCGGAGCGGGACATTGTTTCCATTGCCGCATCTACAGCTTCATCCGCTTTGCGCTCTTCCGCCCGTTCGGCGGCGGTCGGTGCCGGCTTATCCGCAACAGCGGCCTCCGCCTTTTCTTCTGCAGCGGCGGGTTTCGGCAGGGATTTGCCTTCTTTTTCCAGCTTGCGCTGTGCACGCTCAATCGCGTTTTGCATATCGGCGCGCTTGCACAATCCAAGCAGAACCGGATCCTGCGGTTTGATCTGCGTCATGCTGACATGCGTTTTGTCGCGAATCGCCTGAATGGTCGGCTTGGTCGTGCCGATCAGCTTGGCAATCTGTGAATCCGCCAGTTCGGGATGATGTTTCAAAAGCCATGCAATACCGTTGGGCTTGTCGGCACGTTTGGCCACAGGCGTGTAACGCGGGCCTTTGGTGCGTGTTTTCGGCTGCGGCAGGTCGGTTTTCATCATTTTCAGATGGCGTTTGGGGTCCTGTTCACAGGCGCGGATTTCCTCCGCCGTCAGTTCCTGACTGGTCACCGGATTGATGCCGATAATCCCCGTGCCGATTTCACCATCGGCAATCGCCTGCACTTCCAGCTTGTGCAGACCGCAAAATTCCGAAATCTGTTCAAATGTCAAAGCCGTATTGTCAATCAGCCATACGGCGGTCGCTTTTGGCATCAAAGGATGTTGTGCCATTTTCTTCTCCTTAAAAAGACAGTCTTTTTTGTTGATTTTATATGTTTCGCGCCCGGACGGCAAATTCAACATATGTTTTCCATACCTTGCGGTTTATAAGCGATTGACGTAGAAAAGTCCATCATTTTTCCAAAAAACCGAAAACTATTTGCATAATACATAAAAAAATGATATGGTAATCACCAATCGTAAACAAACGGTTAACGGCGGGTTTTTTATTGACGTGATTCTTGGCGGGAAGGCCTAAAGAAATAACGGGGAAATAAAGGGTATTCATTAAAGCTGATGGCAAAACAACCGAATTTGGAAGAGCTGAAAGAAGAGCTCCAGAAGTGGCAGGAAACCAAAGAATTCCTGAACCGCGAGATTGATATTGCCGAGCGCAGCACCAAAAACATTTCCGCATGGATGGCCGAAAACACAGAAAATATGTTCCGCGCCCATCATGCTTTGCGCAACGCGCTGCGCAACAAAGATTCGGAGGCTCTGGAAAAGACCCTTGACGAAATGGGCAATCTGGCCGGAACGGTTTTGAAAATTCCGCTGCCGGGCGGCACAAGCATCGGCGAGGCCGCAGTCAAGATTTTCGGCAACGGCGGCGCAGAGGATGTCCGCATATTGTCCGAATTGCAGGCGATTGAACTGGAATTCCCGCAGGAAATTTACGCCAAACCCGAATCGCCGGAAGAAAACAAGCCCGAAGACAATCAAAATGATGAGGCTGATGCCAAGACAGATACCGCAAAAGCCGAAGAGATAGCGGAAAAAGCCGGCAAGGCAACGGAAAAACTTGCCGAAGCCGTGAATGAAGCGGAAGAAAAGAAAAGCAGCTGGTCGATCTGGCCGTTCAGCGGCGGCGGCACAAAGGAAAAACCCGCCGATGTTCTGGCGCAGATTCAGGAATTGCGCGGCGAGCTTCTCGGCCTGCGCACAAGCAAACCGTTCTACGTCAACAGCTTTTTTGACTGGATGGAATCGATGCATCTGCCGCCGGAAGGCCGCCCCGATGTTGTCGGCGAAGGCGATTATATCGACTATCTGAACCGCACCTACCGCAACCCCGAATATCTGCTGCGGCAGGTCTATAACGACTGTAACGAAACGCTGCAGGTGCTGTTTGATGAAATCTGCACAAATGCCAAAGATTACGATGCGCTGAGATACGTCTTTGACCGACGCGATCTGGAAGATCTCGGCCCTGTTGTCGCAAAGATCAAAGACAATCGGGAGGTTGTCGAAACGCTGCTGAAAGAAAACAACGCCGTATCCCTTGCCGATCTGGCGCTGCAAAAATTCCCCGATGCGGACAGCCGCACGGAGGCATTGCGTCAGGTGCTGAAAAGCGCGCCCGAACATTTGATGTTGAGAGAGGACAATTATGACGGTCTGCCGATAACTGACCCGTATTGTGTCTTTAACTCAATTTTCGACAGGGTGCTGAAAAAAGATGCCGCCTTAAATCCCGAAGCAATGGTTTATACGGCAAAAGCTTTCCACGCGCAGGGGCATAACATTCCCGGTACGTCGCTGGCCTTCTCCCCTGTTGTAACGGTGGAAGAGGCGCAAAAACTTGCCGCTGAAACACAAAAACAACAGGATCAGCAGGATCAGCAGGATATGACTCCGCTGCAAATCGCGGCGCAAAAAGGACATATCGAAATCGTCCGCGCTCTGCTGGCCGAATCCCGCCGTCAAGAAATAGCGGATGGAGAAATTCCGCCTGTTTCCAAAATGACGCAAACGCTGGCCGCAACGGAAGACGATCCCGAAAAAGCGAAAAGCGTCTTGCACGCTCTTTACACTGTTGCCGGCGCGGATACGGCGGCGATTGATTTCTATATCGATATGCGCACGGCGGTCAAAGAGGAAAAAACGCAAAGAATCGTCAATCTGCTCGGCAGCGCAGACCGCGAAATGCTGGAAAGCTGGTTGTTGCTGCGTGAGACTTGCGAGCCCGGCGCACATGATCTGATGAGCGTTCTGATGCTGGTGCCGAAAACCGATCAGGGGCGCGGCTCCATGTTTCAGGCTGCCGTCGGCGCAGGTGTTCCCCCCGTTGCACAGAAACAGGAAAAAGACCGCAATGTTCAGGTTGCGCGCAATATGATCTATCTGCACCGGCTGCTGGACAAGGCACTGCCCGATTCCGGCAAATCCAACGCCGCGACGGCCGATCTGGATATTTTCACCGCAACGGCCAAATTCATTGCCGCAAATTCCTCCCATAAGGAATACGCGCATATTGTTTCCGCCCGCAAACAGGGCGCCGACGGTGACTCGCTGTTGGAAAAAATCGTTGCACATGATTACAGCAATCCCGCCGACCGCGACCTGTATCTCGCGCCGGTGCTGGAGGCGTTTGCAAAAGATGCGCAAACCGCCGCTGCGCTTTATGCCGCTGCGCAAAACGCCTCGCATTCCTCCAACGCAAAGAAGCTTTACGCCCTGGCCGATAAGGCTGCCGGCCCCTATATCCAGAGCGCCGCAAATGACACCGCCTCCGTGCTGATGCCGGAAAAACTCGGCCATATCTATCACGCCTATGACGCCGTCGGCTATTTTGCCGGTGCGAAAAGCGGGCAGAGTGAAGCCGCTGTCGGCAAGGAAGACGCGCAAAGCTATATCGATGTGCTGGAGCGCCGCGACGGCTGTATCCGCATCGGTGACGATCTGCTGCGTCCGGACAACTGGGATATGATGATCTATAACAGCCAGTACGGCGATCTGGAAGTGTTCAAAAACGGCAATGACAAAATCGCGCTGGCGCTGGACGAATCCCGTCTGGCCGAGGTGATGGCGGAAAGCACAAAACAAAAACCGTCTTTCGTCGCATTTCAGGACATCATGCTGCTGGATGCGGAGAAATTTACGACGCTGCGCTATGACGCGGCAGCGCGCGAGATCGTTTTCGATCAGGAAATTCTTGTCGCCGATGTCAAAAAAGAAGAATTTGAAGCGCTGAAAAACGAGATCGTATCGAAAAACAAGGACGTGTTTTATCTGAAAGAGGAAAATCTTCTGGTCAACACGCGCAAAATCGACGGCGTTTATACGCGCACACTGAGTTACTACGACCCCGATCCGGTAGCCGGTGACAAAGAGTGGGAGGAGCTTTCCGTTGAATTGCTGGCCGGCGGCCGCTCGATCTTTACGCGCGACCTGTTCGGCGAGCGCGAATACGGTGTCGAGACCGATATCACCGCGCAAGAGGAAAAAGACGCGGCACTGTCAAAATACATCACCGCCGCCTTTGCCGGACGTGACGATTTTGAACAGGTTGCAGACAATCTTGCTGTCAATAAAAATACGGTGCTGGCCGTGCGCAGCGATGCGGCCTCTCCCGACATGCTGACGGTGATCGGGCCGCAGAAATATATTCTGGAATATCTGCCCGAAACGGCTGATGACACGCCGCAACATAAAAACAAGAGCGGACTGGCGCAGGCCTTCAATCAGGAATCTACGCAGCGCAAAGCAGCCGCGACCGGAAAACCGGCAAACCTGTCATGGGTCAACGCCGCGCGCATTCTGGAGGCACCGTTTATTGAAATCGATGATACCGCAGGCGGCGCATTGCAGGTTGTCGTCAACGGCGAAGAGATTAACCTGCCCGGTACGGCGCAATACACAAAACAGCTGGCAAAAACCCATACCGCATTGTTCGAGGATTTCCTCTGCAACAAAAACGATATTTGCGAAGTCAGCCTTCACCGCGGCAGCGACCCGCGTCTTGTGCTGAAAACCGGCACCGAAGATGTCTCGATCGACATCAACACCTCCGATATTCCGGCGCTGATCAAAAAACTCGGCCTGAAGGATACGGTACTTGGCGGCAAAAACGGACAGGACGGCTCCGACCGGAAAGGCACCGCCGTGCTGGATTTCTATCTCCGCACGCAGAAACCCGATATCGCCGATCACCTCAAAAAACTGAAAAACTTTGCGGCGTTACAGAAAAAATCGCCTTCCGGCAATGACAACGACTCCGCCCCCGTAAAAAAAAAGCGGAGACCGAAGACGCCGTAGCTAAACTGGCCAAAGCGTTTATCCGGCATCTGCTTAAGAAATATTAAGGGTCAAAGCCCATTCATTTCATCCATTCCGCGCGTCAGATTTTTCGCGAATGGACGCGAAAGACGCGCCGGACGTAGCGGGGCTACGTCCAAGCGGGTTTCGGGTTCAGGCGCAAAAATATGGCAGCGCCCTTTTTTGTTTCTTTTTGGCGGGTGGCCACAGGAAAAGAAATCAGCGGCGTCTTTTTCTCTTGAATATGCTACGGCATGTTCTGCGCTCAAAATCCTTGCGCCTTTCTTTTCCTGTAGCCACGGAATGGACGAAATGAATGGGCTTTGACCCTGATTCTTTTCATGCTACCATAAATTATAGACGGTTTTGACAAAGGGGTCGCCGTGCATCTTGCAACGGGGCGTTCTTCGTGCCAGACTGTCAACAGATGCGGAAAATTCTCCGGCGCGGCAAGCCGCACGGTGTTTTTTGCAAAAAAATGAAACAATAAACAAATTTTACCGAAGAGGCTTTCATGATGGGACAACGCGTTTTTTCTTCCGCTTTTGTTTTTACATTCTGCGTTCTGCTGCTGGGCGGCATACATCCCGTTCTGGCCGACCGGATAGGAGGAACAATGTCGTCACAAAATCAGGAACAGAACATGCTGCTTATGAATCTTGAATACGGGCAGGT
>SKHU01000095.1 GCA_007116755.1 Alphaproteobacteria bacterium | reverse complement strand
TTTGACCAGAATCTTTTACAGCCTTTGCTGGCACAGATTTATGCACCCGATTATCTGGCGGATGAAGAAATTTATTGCGATGCGGCCTGCGAAATTGTGAATATACTTGGCAACCAGATCAAATCGCGGTTAAATGATTACGGTTATGCGTTGTCGCTGGATTTTCCGGAGATATGCGGAGATATAAAGGCGGAGGCGGGGGATTCGGTTCTCAATGTCCGCTTTTCGCTGAACAGCGAAAGATATTTTTTCGTTGATGTGGAAGCATCGCAAAATACCGCATAGCTGTTTTTCTTAAGTGTATTATTTGATGTAAAATTATATTTGGAAAGGGGTGTCCCGCAATGAAATCGAAATCCGTTCAGACAACCGTTGAAAATTTTGAAAAAACGCTTGAGGAACTTTCTTCGGAGGGGTACAGACTTCTGGTGCTGTTTTCCAGTACGGACAATCTGAAAAATTTTGATTTTGATACACCGGTTCAGAAACATCTGCCGGGCGCAGAGCTGATCGGGTGCAGTACTTCCGGCGAAATCGGCGAATTTGTGCAGGATAACAGCGTTTCCTTTGTGGCAATGGGATTTGATGATGCAAAATTCAAATGTATCGAAGTTGATATCGATACGGTTGACGACTCCCGCATCTCGGGACGGAAACTAGCGGAAGAACTGGCAGCAGAGGATTTGAAAGGCGTTTTTGTGCTGATGCCGGGATTGAATGTCAACGGCAGCAAATTCGTACAGGGGTTGAAGGAAGTGCTGCCATCGTCCTTGTCGATCTCCGGCGGTATGGCCGGTGACGGTTTGAATTTCAAGGAAACATGCACCGTTCATAACGGCAAAAAATCTTCGGTTATGGCCGTGGGGCTCGGAATTTACGGTGACAAGGTGACGGTGTCCAACCGTTCACGCGGAGGATGGAAGCCTTTCGGGCCGCAGCGCCGCGTGACGCGGGTGGAAAACAATGTGCTGTACGAGCTGGACGGAAAGCCCGCGCTGGATCTTTATCGGGAATATCTCGGCGACAAGGCGGCCGATCTGCCGTCCAGCGGGCTTTTGTATCCGTTTGCCATTATTGATGATGTCAACACCAATTCCGTCGGTCTGATCCGCACGATTCTGGATATTGACGAGGAAAATAAAAGCCTGATTCTGGCCGGTGATATCGAAAAAGGCAAAGCCGTCTGTCTGATGCATGCGGATATGGATGATTTGGTGCAGGGGGCGGAGGATGCCGCCCGCCAGACCGCCGAAGGCGGCAGCAGCGGCACGGCCAATGATGCGGTGATCTGCATCAGCTGCGTCGGGCGGCGTATTCTGATGGGCGACAACACCGATGATGAGCTTGAAGCCGTGCGTGACGTGTTCGATCAGGCGCAGATCACAGGTTTTTATTCTTACGGGGAAATCAGCTATTTCGGCGATACGAAAGAAACCGAGCTGCACAACCAGACGATGACGATCACCCGTATTTCGGAAGCCGGATGACGGATTTTTATGCCGTGAAGCCAGTGAAGGAGGAGCGTTGACGACACGTACGCGGAAAATACTCAGGCAGTTCAAGCGGTATTTAGGGGACGACAAAGCCGAAGAGGTGTTTTGTGACTTCGGCAAACGCTTGTCCGGTGCCGAAAAACTGCCGGAGGATATCGGAAAACTCGTTGCCCTGCTGCAAAAATTTTCCGATTTTTCCGCCGCGATCGAAAAATCCTATCTGGAATACGAAGACCGTCTGAAAATCGCCTCGCGCAATATCGAGATCAGCTCGAAAGAGTTGACAACGGCGCTGCGGGATCTTGAGAAACTCAATGCCAATATCAATGCGATGCTCGACGGGCTCGGGCAGGGGCTGGTGTTCTTTAATAAAGAGGGAACCTGTTCGGAAACCTATTCGAAATCCTGTCTGGATCTGTTCGATATCGATCCGGCCGGCAAGCATGTCGGTGATGTTCTGGGCTTTGATCCCGACGGAAAAGAGCATTTTCGTGCATGGCTGAATGTGACGTTTCTGCAGGATACGGCGCTGGATTTTGATGATATGAAAGAGTTGCTGGCGGAAAAAATTATCAATGACGAAGGGCGGCATATCGAACTGGATTACCGCCCGCTTTACGGTTTTGACGATCATCTTTCGGCGGTGTTGCTGATCGCGTCGGATGTGACAGACAGGGTTGAAAGCGAAGCACGGCTGAAAGAGTCGCGCCGCGATGGTGAGAAAATCCAGACGATTGCGCAGAACAGGCGCGTTTTCTACAATCTGGTCAAGGATCTTTCCGCATTTCTGGATACAGCGCGCCGGGCGCGGGCGGAAAGCTTTTCGCGCGGCGATACAAACCATGTCTTGCGAAAGCTGCACGGCTTCAAAGGACAGGCCGGACAGTTGGGTATGGAGAGAATGGCGGGGCTTTTGCACGATCTGGAAACGCAACTGGACGGGCGGAGCGGCAAAGAGTTTTTGAGCTGTCTGAAACGCGGTCTGGTCAAAATTGATGCGTTGCTCGTTAAAGATATGGAGACAGGAAAAAACCTGTTCGGCGATGATTTTCTTGATACGGGCAATGTCAGGCCGGTGGCTTTTGATAAAATACGGGATTTGGAGGCATTGCTGGCGGAGGCGCTACAGGGCACGGAGAAAGAGGAGTATATCCGCAGTTTTCTGTTTGAGAATTTTATCGCAACAAAACTGTTCGACTGTTTCAGCGATTTTAAAAACGAATTGCGCCGTCTGGCGGAAGATCAGGGCAAATATATTCCGGAGGTGGTGTTTTCAGGCGAAAACATTCCTGTTGATTACAGTGTCTATGAAGGTTTTTTTGCCAGTCTTGTGCAATATGCGCGCAATCTGGTGGATCACGCGATCGAACCGCCCGATCAGCGCAGACTGCACGGCAAGGGCAAATCGCTTTTGGTCGAGGTGACGGCGCGGCTGGAGGAGGACGGCACGCTGAAAATCGCCGTCAAGGATGACGGGCCGGGGATCGATGCGCGGCGGATGCGGGAGAAAATCGGCGAGGAGTTGCTGGAAAGCGGCCGCGAATGCAGCGACA
>SKHU01000108.1 GCA_007116755.1 Alphaproteobacteria bacterium | reverse complement strand
AAGAGAAAAAAGACGATGGCGGTTTTTTTGCAAAAATTTTTAAATAAGACCGAAGATTGACAGATCATGTTTGGAAAACGCTCGGACAAGGACAAAAAAGCACCGCCGAAAAAAACCGAAGCGGAGAAGAAAACCGCTCCGGATAGCGGTGACGCGCCCTCGCCCGCCCCAAAACAGAAAAAACCCGCTCCGCCGCCGGAGAGTAAAAAGCCGGTTGAAAAAGAAGCGCCGCCGTCTTTGGAAGATACGATTTCGGCGTTGCAATCCTCCGAAGATGAAAAATCCGGCACAGATGAAACGCCGATGCCCCCGCCGAAAGAAAAAAAACCTGCCGCCGCCGCACCTCCGGCAGAAAAACCCGCAATGCCGCCGAAAAAAGATATGCCGCCAAAGAAAAAACCTGCTGCGGCCGCACCGCCTCCCGCCGAGGATGCCGCCCCCCGTACGGCAAATCCGCGTATCGAGCGGGCGCATAAGCGCATCTGGGCGGATCTGCGCGACGGGATCGACCTGAAATCTCTTGCCCGTATGGAAACCGAGGCGGCGCGTGAGGAAATTCTTTCCGCAGTCAATGAAATCGGCCAGTTCCGTGCGCTTGATCTGACCCCTGCAGAGCTTGCGCAAATCGCCAAGGAGGCCGCTGACGACATGCTGGGCTTCGGCCCGCTGGAAGAATTGCTGGCGATGGACGGCATCGCCGATATCATGATCAATGGCCCGAAAACGATTTATATCGAACTCAACGGAAAAATTCAGAAAGCCAGTGTAGAATTTCGCGACGACCATCATCTTTTGACAATCTGCCAGCGCGTTGTCGGTATTATCGGCCGACGTGTTGATGAATCCAGCCCGATTTGTGATGCGCGTCTGCCCGACGGTTCACGCGTCAACGTCATTATTCCGCCGCTAGCCATTGACGGCGCTTCAATGACAATCCGGAAATTTACCAAAGATAAGCTGACACTGGACAGGCTGCTGGAATTCGGCGCGATGACACCCTCCTGCGCGGAAATGCTCAAAGTCATTGGCGAATGCCGCGCCAATGTCCTGATTTCGGGCGGAACGGGAAGCGGTAAAACCACCATGCTGAACTGTCTGACCAATTACATCCGCAAGGATGAACGTGTCATCACCTGCGAGGATGCTGCGGAGCTGCAACTGCAGCAGCCGCATGTCGTACGTCTGGAAACCCGTCCGCCCAACCTTGAGGGCGTCGGCGAGGTGACAATGCGCGATCTTGTCAAAAACTGTCTGAGGATGCGCCCCGACCGCATTATCGTTGGCGAGGTACGCGGACCGGAAGCCTTCGATCTGCTTCAGGCCATGAATACAGGCCATGACGGCTCAATGGGAACGGTACACGCCAACAATCCGCGCGAGGCCGTCACCCGTATGGAAAACATGATTGCCATGGGCGGGCTGAATCTGCCGTCCGTAGCGGTGCGCGAGCAGATCGCCTCTGCCGTAAACGTTATCATTCAGGTACAGCGCCTGCGTGACGGATCGCGGAAAGTCACGCATATCAGCGAGATTACCGGCATGGAAGGCGAAATTATCACAATGCAGGAACTGTTCAAATTCCAGTATGAAGGCGATGACGAATTCGGACGCATTATCGGAACACAGAAATCTTCCGGCCTGCGCCCGATTTTGTATGAACGCGCGCGACAGTTTAATCTGGAAGAAAAAGTCCTGCAATCGATGGAAGAGGCCTATCAATAATGCTGCTGAATCCTGTCATTCTGGTGATGATCGTTGTGATTGCGCTGGGCGTATTCATTGCGCTTATCGTCAATCAACAGCAGCAAAGACAGCGCCGCTTACAGGCAGTGATTACGGGACGTAGCGAGCTATCCGGACGCGGACGCGACGGTAAAGACAAAAAAATCGCGCAACAACGCGCCGAACTGGCCAAAAAACTCAAAGAAGCCGGAAAAGAGGACCGCAAAGAGAAGAAAAAGCGCGAGGGCAGCACACGCTTTTTGCTGCAACAGGCAGGGTTTACCGAAACGTCCGTCGGCCGTTTCTATATCTATTCCCTGATTTTTACCGTCGTGATTTTTCTTTTGCTGTATCTGACCTCATGGTCGGGGCTTGTGAAAGGGCTGCTGCTGTTTACGGCATTTTTCGGCCTCCCCCGCCTGTTTTTGAAAATGAAAGCGAAAAGACGACAGAAAAAATTTCTGGAAGCCTTTGCCGATGCGCTGGATGCGATCGTACGCATGATACAGGCGGGTATGCCTGTCGCGGAAGCCGTCGCCATGGCAGGCAAGGAATTCGACGATCCGCTCGGCACGGAAATGTCTTATATTTATGATGACCAGAAGCTTGGTATTCCGCTTGGTGAAGCCGCCGCACGCGCTTCAGAGCGTATGCCGTTGACCGAAATGAAAATGTTCGCCACCGCCATTCAAATCCAGTCCGAAACCGGAAGCAGCCTCAGCGAGGTTTTGACCAATCTCTCGGAAGTTATCCGCGCCCGTTTCCGCCTGCAACGCAAGATTCAGGCGCTGTCATCGGAAGCAAAAGCTTCCGCCGCGATTATCGGCTGTCTGCCGCTTGTTGTCATGGGCGGGCTGTATCTTGTCAACCCGGATTATATTATGAAACTTTTCACCATCCCCAAAGGCAAGCTGATGGTGACGGGAGCCGCCGTCTGGATGGGTTTCGGCGTCATTATCATGAAACAGATGATTAACTTTAAAGTATAGGAACATGCTGGACTTTCTGCCTTTCGACCAGACACTGCTTTTGACCGTGATCAGCGCCGTCGCTGCGTTTATCACGTTTCTGGCCGTGGCGATGCCGCTGATCAAAAACACGGAAAAAAAGCAGCATTATCAGGAAGTCGTCGAACAACGCAAGAAAAGTCTTTATCAAAGCGCGCGCGAACAGGCCAAAAAAGGCACAACGGTCGAACGCTCTGCCGCACAGAATATCGCTGCGTTTTATCGTGTTCAGCAGCTTGCCGGAACGGCCAGTACGCAGGCGCGCGCCCTAATGTTACAGGCCGGCATCCGAAAACCTTCCGCACCTTTGATTTATTTCTTTGCCCGCATTATTCTGCCTGTAATTTTCACCCTGCTGGCCATGATGTTTCTGTCGGCCGGTGACCGTGAAATCAAAGACGGTTTGAAATTTCTAATCATCGGTAGCGTCGCGGTTTTCGGGTTCTTCCTGCCGCGCATTTTGATCAAAAACATGGCCGACAAACGGCAGATAGAAATATCCCAGACTTTTCCTGATGCGCTGGACATGATTTTGATCTGCGTACAGGGCGGAATCGGTATTGAAGGTGCCATCAGCAAAATCGCCGAAGAAGTCGCGCCGATCTCCGAGGTTCTGGCGGAAGAGCTTGGTTTGCTGAGCGCGGAACTCGGGCTTTTGAATGACCGCAAAGCGGCGTTTAAGGGCTTTGCCATACGGGTCGGTGGCGGATCGGCAAAATCCTTCGCCACGGCAATGCTGCAGGCCGAACAATACGGAACCTCGATCTCCAAAGCCGTCCGCGTTCTCGCAGATGAACAACGTCAGATGCGGATGGCTATGGCCGAACAAAAAGCAGCCGCCTTGCCGCCGAAACTGACAGTTCCGATGATTTTGTTTTTCCTGCCGGCACTGTTTGTCACGATTTTAGGGCCGGCGTTTCTGACCGCGCCGTAATGCGCCGCCGCGCTGCCGTACATAGTCGCGCATATTGCGTTTTTTGACCTCGGAAAACAGCTTTTTTAAAGAAATCTCTTCACGCTTTTTATCATCCAGCTTTTGCCACATCCTCTCCAGCCCTTTTGTGTCGGTCTGCCAGAGCTCCGCCTTAAAAATAGACGATAGCTGCCCTCTGCGTTCCAGCAATTTGATGCCGTCTTTCCCGTCCGTGCCGATTTTTTCAATATCGTTATATGTCAGCATCTGGCCGTCCGCCTGTAAAACCGCGAAAACATCCTCCGCCCTGCCTGCCCTCACAGCCAGCCCCAGCCCCGTCATACCGCTTTTCCGATCGACAATGCGACGCACATCTTTCAGCGTAAAACCGTTGGGAAATTCGGTATCAAAATTCTTGCGGTATTGTTCCTCCTGCATCGCTAGATACGGCGCAAAGCGCTCATTGGATCGTTCGTTATAACCGCGCACATGCGCATCACAGGCACGGTCGGGATCCGCACCGTTCTCCATCAAATATACGGCAATGCCCTGCTGCCCCTGCATCACCGCCTGATACAGCAAAAAATCGTTGTTGCGGCGGATATCCGCCCCCGCCTCCTGTAAATAGCGCAGCATATCAATCCGCTGTTCCGCACTCCCCTTTCCCGTCACAGCCGCCTGCATTGCCGCATCCAGAACATCCCGCACATCTTTATTTTGCGCCTTTAAAAGCGTTTTCAGCATATCCATGCGTCCGCCATCGGCCAGCCATGCCACGATGCGATCCGGGTCATAACGCATAGCCGCACCCTGTTTTAGAAAAAACTCCGCTGCGCTGTCATTGCCGTAATGACAGGCCAGCGCAAAGCCTTTATCCGCAGCCTCCTGTTTGTCCACCCGTATCATACGGTGATAAGATTGTTGTGTTTTTAACAGATTGCCTTGTGAAATCGCTTCAAACATTTGCGCCTGCGCCAGCACGGATCGCCCCGGATCAGATCGCGGAATGACTCCCGCTCCAATCGCGGAAGCCGCCTGCCCCAATTGGCGCGCCATCGGTGTGTTCTCCAAATGCTGCGCCAGATAAGCGGCTTTCCTGACCGCCATGCGGTAATGCTTCTTTTCTTCCCGATCATCGGTCTGTCTTATGCGCTGATGAATACGGGAAAGAAACTGCGTGGTCAGCGCATTAAAACCGTTACGAACGATATCCAAAAATGCGGCCTCCGTCTCGACAGCCGACCAGCTGTCAGGATCGCTGTTTTTCGGTCTGAAATTTGTCTTGTGTACGGACATCCACAGCCTTCCCGCCCGATAGCGGCATAAATCAAAATATAAATATGAAAACTAACATGGCCGCCGTAAAATGTCACGGTATTTTACCGCAAAAAGAAACCCCGCCCTGGAGCGGGCGGGGTATAGTATAGCCATGTGTATATGTCGCAAGGAGGGTTGGAAGGCAAAGAAACCTTATTCTTCGCCGGCACCCGAAATTTTGCCTGCCATATTGTCAAACAGGTCGCGCAGTTCTTCACCGAAGGTAAAGACGACCGCGCTAATGGCAACGGCAATGCCGGCGGCAATCAAACCGTATTCAATGGCTGTGGCGCCATCTTCACTGGATTTCCAGGCTTGGTATTTGGTCAATAATTTCAACATTACTCTTACTCCCTTGTTAATTTTTTAGTCTTCAGTATAAAACGAATGTTCAGCCTTCCTGAAACTTCTCGTCGGCTCATAGTTTCAGAATAGCATCATGCGCTTAAAAGATCGTAAATAATATCTGCAAATCAATGTATTACAACGCAAAATAAAAGGGAAATTTCAGGCAAATCCCGTGGAAATACGGTTAAAATTTGATATATTTTACAGATAGATAGTTTTTTCGGTTATTTATCAATGCAATTCATTTTTCTGCCCCCAGTGACACGCCTGCGACAATAAACATACGTTTTGCCGCGCATGAAAATTCTCCGTTTTTCTCCGGTAATTTTTTTTGAAAGCCACGGCCTCGCAAGATCGTTTTTAGCACTATTTTTTTTACGCCGCCAAAACGAATCAACCGATTCGCAACCATCAAGTATTGACATAATGCATTGGATGGTGTATAAATACATTTCAATATTCCTAAAAATAATACGGGTTTTTGATTTTCATGCTTTTTCGCAAAAATAAAACGCTGCCTCCGCCTCCACCGCCGCAGGATATTACCGTTACCCTGCCAAACGGCCGCTCAGAGACCATCACCCTGCCCTCACCGTCCCGATCCGACTTAAAATGGGCGCAAAAACTGGATAAAAAGCCCAACACAAAATTATATTGCGAGCTATGCAAATACACGCAGCATAATATATGGCGTCTACACCATTTGCTGGAATATATCAAAAAGGAAAAAACGGCTGCGGAACAAAATAAAATTCTGAACTCACCGTGGATTGATGCTGATACGCCACTGTCTGATTCTGTCGTCAGAGGAGACTATGTCGGTGCTGTTTTACTGTTGGCGAGCGGAGCCGACATGAACAGAGGAAGTTCCGGTCTAAGGCTCCCAACCCCCATTTGTCAGGCGTTGATACGGAACAACTTTCGACTGGTCAAGTTGCTGATCGAAAACGGTGCAAAATTCTATTCCGACGAATTACAGCTAACAAATCATCTTGAAATCAAAGCATATCTGGCAAACGCGGCCAAATCTCCGTTAGATATCAGAAATGCCGAATGCCGAAACCTCAATAACGGTCAGCAATCTCCCGCAACAGCACTTCCTGCTGCAAGCGCGCCGCCGGAAGAAGACAGTACAAAAGATATGGTGCAGTGGCGTATAGCCGGGGACAGCATCATCAAAACCGTGACCGTACCGGAGCGAATGCGGCTGAATACGGTTTTTAATTTCAAAGCCGAGCATATTTTTCGTTTCACCGAAACGCTTGACGAAAAAAACCGTGTTACTGCAACGGGTACGCCATCGCAGACTGAAGGTTTCAAAAATATACATAACCGCAGAGAAATTGCGGATGCTTGTGCCGAATTCACCCGACAAGGCGGCGATCCAAGCCTTACCCGATATGCACAATCCGTGCGGTCTATAAAAAAACGCGCCCCCTAACAGCATTGACATATAAGATTGCGCATGATAGCGTTTTCAAGCAATATTCCTAAAAAACAATAAAAACCGCTTGAAGAGGTTTCCATGACGGATACGCCTACGCCCCCGAAAAAGCCGCACCATACCGGCCGGGACAAACCCGTATTGCGCCTGCCGACAACGCCGCGCCCGCAAAACGGTAAAGAAATCACTGCAGACAATCTTGAAAAAATGATCGATCGCAATGAACAGCGCGGCACAATTCCAATGCCAAGCGGTGAAATGCGCCCTGTTATTATCCCGGCCCCGACAGAAGACGATATCGCATGGGCAAAACAGAGCTTTGAAGAAGATCAGGAATGGCGCAATAAACAGGCCTCGGCCGCGATTATCGACGGCAATCTGTGGCGTTTGCACTTTCTTCTGGCGGTCAATAAGCAAAAAGACGGTTTTATTGATATCAACAGCTTCGGCACCAAAGATGATGATTATACGCTGCTGGGCCATACAACGCTTGTAGAAGACGAGGACAGGATGGATTTTGCCGCTTTGCTGCTGTCCTACGGTGCCGATACGGAAAAATGCGGCAATACCCGTTTTTCACGCAGTGGCAAACGCAAATATACGCCGCTGGTCAGTGCCATTGAAAAAGGCCGGATCGAACTGATCGAATTGTTTCTGGACAACGGCGCGCATTTTTACAAAGAAGATTTCAGCGAAGCGGAAACGGCACCGACAAAGGCTTACCTTGCCCACCGTTTCAGTATGCTGGAGGATGACAGCGCCTATCGCAACCTCAATGCCCCCGCAGCGCATGCTTCAAAATGGGCGATCATTGATGATCATGCTATTGCAAAAATCTCGTATATCCCGGGAAAAATGCGCCTGACCAAAACCTTCAATTTCCTCTCGCAGGAAATCGACAAAGTCACCGAGGTGCTGGATACGGATGGCGAGGTTAAATCCGTTTCTTTCGGCCTGACACAAAGTTTTGACGATGTGCGCCATAAAGAGGAAATCAAACAGGCACACGCCCAATTAAAATCACTGGGGGGCAGGCCGGAAGCTCTGGAAAATTATACGCGCCATACGCATCTGCACAGCAGCGCACACCGTAACGATTCTCCGCCGAAGCCGCCCACACAAATGCATTAATTAACAAAAACGGTGCATTGCTTTTCTTTTTTCTCCGTTGTATCACGGTGCAGGGAGGAAAAAGAATATGTATGACAAAATTTTCAAAAACGGACAGGCCGTCACACCGGACGGCATCATCACAGCCGATATCGCCGTCAAAGACGGAAAAATCGCCGCGATCGGCGCAATCGACGGCGAGGCCGCCGAAACAACCGACTGCGGCGGCCTGCATATCCTTCCCGGTGTCATTGACACGCAGGTGCATTTCCGCGAACCGGGCAACACGCATAAGGAGGATCTGGCCACGGGCACACTTTCCGCGCTGGCCGGCGGTGTCACTTGTATTTTTGAAATGCCGAATACCGATCCGCTGACCACCACGGCAGAAGCCCTACAAGACAAGCTTGACCGCGCAGCCGGACGGGCATGGTGCCATTACGCATTTTTTGTCGGCGGCACGGGCGAGAATGCCGAAAATCTTGCCGAACTGGAAAAACTGCCGGGCTGTTGCGGCATAAAGGTTTTTATGGGATCGAGCACCGGCAATCTTCTGACAGAAGACGATGCTACGCTGGAGCGCATTCTGGCACATGGCACACGCCGCGTTGCGGTACATGCCGAAGACGAATTCCGCCTGAAAGAACGCGCCGCGCTGGTCGCGGGCAGCGGCGATGTTACGCTGCACCCGCATTGGCGCGATGTTGAAACGGCGCTGAATGCCACGCGCCGCCTTTTGGCGCTTTCCCGCAAAACCGGCCGAAAAATCCATGTACTGCATATCACAACGGCGGAGGAAATGGCGTTGCTGGCCGAGAATAAAGACATTGCAACAGTCGAGGTCACGCCGCAGCATCTGACCCTGTTTGCGCCGGATTGCTATGAGACAATCGGTACATTCGCACAGATGAACCCGCCGATCCGTGAAAAGCATCATCAGGACGGGCTATGGCAGGGCGTAGAAAACGGTACGGTGGATCTGATCGGCTCGGATCACGCCCCGCATACGCGCGAGGAAAAATCCCGCCCCTATCCGCAAAGCCCCAGCGGTATGCCGGGCGTACAGACGCTTGTTCCTCTTATGCTGAATCATATCAATCAGGGACGGCTGAGCCTTGAGCGTTTTGCCGATCTGGTCTGCCACAACCCGCAGCGCATTTACGGCATCAAAGGCAAAGGGCGGCTGGAAACAGGCTATGATGCCGATCTGACAATTGTTGATATGCAACAAAAGCGCACCCTTACGCATGATCTCATGAAAAGCAAATGCGGCTGGACACCGTTTGACGGCATGGAGGTGCAGGGCTGGCCGGTGATGGCCGTTCTGGGCGGGGAGATTGCCATGCGCGAGGATGAAATCATCGGCACACCGCGCGGGAAAAGCGCCGCATTTGCGCGATAATGATTCACAAATATGAATCAGGGGTTTACGCAAGCGAATCACTTGTGATAGGATAAAGAGAAGGATTTTCAATATCCTTTTTCCGTCCCGCCCACCCTCGTTTTTTCTCAAAACAAAAACAATAAAATGCAAAACTTCAGGGATTTCCTCACTTATGACAGAGCGTGCAACCGATCCGCGATTTGCCAATCTGAAAGCGCCAAGGCGCATATGGACGGTTTCGGCAATTCACGGCAACACGGCGTGCCTGCAGAGCGTTCACAAAGAAATTTATGAGAGCTTCACCCCCGGCGACCGCCTTGTCTATTTCGGCAATTACATCGGCGGAACAACCGATGCATCATCTTCCGTCAGGGAAACGCTGGATGATCTGCTGCATTTTCGCAAATGCCTGATGGCGCGTCCCGGTATTCTGATGCGCGATATCGTCTATCTGCGCGGCCGGCAGGAGGAAATCTGGCAAAAACTCCTGCAACTGCAATTCGCCCGCGACCCCGCCGCTGTCTTTGAATGGATGCTGGAAAACGGTGCGGCGCAAACATTGCGGGATTACGGCGGAGACATAGAAGACGGCCGCCGCGCCTGCCGCGAGGGCATTTTAAGTCTGACACGCTGGACAGGCACTTTGCGGCGCAATATACGCAATTGCCCCGGGCACGGCGCATTTATGTCGGCTCTGCGTCGCGCCGCCTTCACGGAAGGTGAAAACCCTTTGCTGTTCGTCCATGCGGGCATCGACCCCGCCAAACCGCTTTCCGCACAGCAGGACAGCTTTTGGTGGGAAAACAATGCATTCGACAATCTTCATGATGCCTATGCCCCGTTTTCATACGTCATTCGCGGCTTTGATCCGAAATCCCGGGGAATTGCCGTCAACGGCGTGACAATGAGCCTTGACGGTGCAACAGAGGATCATGCGCACCGCCCTGTCACCTGCTCTCTGCTTGCCGGAGACGGTGAACTTATTGATGTGAAAACGGTCTAAGAGCTATATTTATTTTTTATTGCGTTTTTGCGCCGGAACGGTCGTTGCCGTTTTGTTTGGGCGGCTTTTGCCCTGCAGCGTATTGCATTGCTCTTTCGCCTTTTGAATCTGCTTTTGCGCCACCTGATTGAACGGCAATTGCGTCGGAATATCGTCATTGATCTGCGTTGTTACAATTTCGCTGCCGAAATTGAAAATTTCACGCACGCGCGTATCCGTATCTGCAGCATAGCTGACCTTGATGACAACATCCTCACCGGCCAGATGCCATCCGGCGCGGCTTTTTTCAACATAGGGCTGCATAAATGCCGCAATATCGCGGTCATGCGTATAGCGCCAGGATAATTCCAAATCCGCACCGGCTTGTAAAAGTTTTTCAAATGTCTTTGCATCGCGTCCCGATGCCGCCACACGCAGAAGCTCGCCGTTTTCACCGTCTATAGGCGGTTTTTGTGCCAAAATCAGATCAAGGCATTGATGCCCCGTTTTAACACCGCGCTTTTCCGACAGGTTTTTGACCAGCACCGCCACATCGCTGTATCCTGCTTTGGCCTCGTGCTGCAACAGGATTTCAGTAAATTCAACATCATGGCGCGCGATCGCGTTGCTCAGCGGCGCTCCCCGCAATCCCCGCGTCTTCCAGTCAAACTCGCACCATGCAAAATTCGGATCGACTCCGGCTTTCAGAACAGCCTGCAGCAAATCCTTTTCCTTTAAGGCAACGGCATAGGCCATAACATATTGGCCGGGCTGAATATCTTTTGTATAGGAATAGCCCGCTTTCTTTTCCCGCAATCCCGGATCCGCAGGGTGATTGAGCAAAAGCTCATAAAGCCCTTCCTTTTTCTGCGCAATCGCTTCTTCCCACCCCAGAATGATGATCGGCTTGCCCAGATGTTCGCCGACAGCTCTATCAAAATTGAAATTGTTCAGCAGGCTATTAACTTTTTTGTGATCTTCCGCCGCAACCTGTTTGGCGAGTTCTTTCCGCATACCCTTCAGACCTTTAAAAACCAGACTTGTCCGCCATTTCAGATGCGCAAAAAACGCTTTGCGTGCCGCGGCACGTTCTTCCTTGGTTTT
>SKHU01000149.1 GCA_007116755.1 Alphaproteobacteria bacterium | reverse complement strand
TACATACATCATATGTCGAAAACATAAAAAAATAGTTAACATATTAATGATTTTTAAACCCAAACAATTCGGCGTGATTATTTTCTGCGCAGCTTTTAATATGGGGGTGGGATATTTTTTACATTGTGACGGAGGATTTATTTGATGCGGATATTGATAACGGCTTTTTTTGTTTTGATCGGTGCGGCGGCAGGTTCTGCAGGTGCGCAGCCTGTTGTGCCGGAGGCATCACGCAGTGCGGGATCGCATACGATTTCCGTGACGGGGGATGCGATGATTCGCGTTGTGCCTGACGAGGTGCGGATTGTTCTGGATATTTCGGGACGCGGACGTGATCTGGTTAAAGTCCAGAGACTGGTCGATGACACGGCGGCCTCAATGATTGCAGCGGCGCATAACGATTTTCAGATCCGGCGCGAATATTTGCAGACCGATCATATGGTGCTGTCGCCGACATATCTGCAATGTTATAACAGACCCTATCCCGAATGTGATCCGACCCGTATTGACTATCTGAGCGCGACCAAGGGTCTGGTGGTTCGCCTGCAGGATATTGACCGGTTCGAAGCGCTGATGGGCAGCCTGATTGCGCGCGGCGCGCGGGAGGGTGTGACGGTCGAAGTGCTGAATGTGTCTTTTTTGACCAATGATTTGCGCCAACACCGCGACAAAGCGCGGGAGCTTGCGGCAAAGGCGGCAAAAGAAAAAGCCGAAGCGGTCGCAGCGGCGCTGGGGGCGGAGATCGGCGATGTCATATCCGTCAATGTCGATCAGGGCGGCTGGTATCATTACAGTGCCTACGGTTCCTCGTGGCACAGGCGCAGCGGGCATCACGGCCAGATGGCGCAGAATGTTGTGCAGAATTTCGGCGGTGGCGGCGGCGGCCCCTCACCGGATGAAGAGGCAGGCTTTGCCCCCGGCCAGATCAATGTCACGGCGAATATCCGTGCGGTCTTTGCGTTGAAATAGGCGTTGGTGAATTACTGCTACGGGCTGCGGCGCAGATAATTGCGCAGGGCTTCCTGTCTGGCACGACGGGTGATGCTGCGCGCGGGGCGCAGGGTTTGCAATTCGGCTTTTTGGATCAGCGGTGCGGTTTCGGGATTTTCCAATGCGGCTTTGACAAACAAATCGTAATAGGTGGTATAGCGCAGCGCATCGTCGCGGCAGTGGCGCATAAAATCCTCCTGCGTGACGGTTGTTTCATTGTTGAATTCGTCATTATCGTTATTGATGTGAATTTTTCCGTTCGGCAGTTCCGTGATTTCGATGCGCCGGTCGGGGCGTTTGCCGTCATGCCAGACACCGGCACCGTAGTCCAGCACTTCGACCAGCGGGTTTTCCTCGCGACGGGCGAATTTTTCGTCATTGATCAGCCGCTGAAAATAGACGGACAACACTTTGCGGACATCATTCGCCGTTCCGGCATCTTTGATCTTGTTGTGAAAATAGCAGATGTCGTCGTGCCGCATGCGTGTTTGCGATGTTGTGGCCATCTCCAGAAATTCGCGGCGGCGGCTTTCGACCTCGCCGTCTTGCAAGGCCGCCAGATTTTTCAGCGTGTCGTCGCGCATTTTTTCAATTTCGGGAATCGTGTACATGCCTACCCTCTCTTGTGCTGCGCGTTACGCAAGTGTCTGCGCAACGCCAGATGTTTTGTTTTTTGTGATTCTGTGCGGGCAGGACGCTGTTTTTCTTTTTCGGCTTTAGAGATCAGGCGAGCGATTTTAGGATCGCGCGCGGCAGCTTTGATGAATTCCCGGTAATAGGCTATATAGGGCAGAGCGGTGTTTTGACAGAGCCTGACAAATTCCTCTTTTTCAAATTCGTCCGTTTTGATGTCGCTTTGATAAACATTGCTGATTTTAACGCGGCCTGCTCGTGTGATGCCGGTTTCTATGCGGCGCATATGTATACCTTCAATGTTATCACTCGATGTATGGTTTAGAACTTTCAGCAACGGATTGCGTTCTGCCTGAACATGGATTTCATCGCCGGCCAGCCGGAAAAAATAATTTGAAAAAACCTCGCGGATATCCTTGGCGGTTTCAGCGGATTTGATTCGCGCATGGAAATAACCGATATCACCGCTATCCAGATGCGTGCCCGAAGGCGAGGCCGCACGCAGGAAAGTTTTGCGCAAGGATTCAATTTCTGCATCCTGCAGGTTTTCCAGCTTGCTCATGATCCGCGACTGTTTTCTGTATATATCGGTAATATCCATTGTGTTTCCGGCGGCATTGCGTTTAAAAACAATGTTTACATATAGCGAATATATTATACATATGTCAAGGGTGCGGGCTAAAAAAACGCCGCGTCTTTTTTGCAGAGCGCGGCGTTTTAAAGATGGTTTTGGAACCGGTCAGGACAGGTTGCTTGCGGCAAAATCCCAATTGACCAGATGTTCCAGAAACGCTTTCAGGAAATCCGGACGGCGGTTCTGGTAATCAATATAATAGGCGTGCTCCCAGACATCGCAGACCAGAATCGGCTTTTTGCCTTCCGTCAGCGGCGTTTCCGCATTGGCGGTTTTGGCGATTTCCAGTGTGCCGTTATTCTCCACCAGCCAGACCCAGCCGCTGCCGAATTGTCCGATTCCGGCATTGACGAATTCCTCTTTAAATTTTTCGAAACTGCCAAAGGCCGCGTTGATTTTGTCCAGCAGCGCGCCGGTCGGCGTTCCGCCGCCGCTTGGGGACAGGCAGTTCCAGAAAAAGCTGTGATTGTAATGCTGGCCGGCATTGTTGAACAGCGGCATATTGCCCTGCTCTTTCGCCTTGCATACGATATCTTCCAGCGACAGGCTTTCAAGCCCTGTACCCTGAATCAGCTCATTGCCTTTGACGACATAGGCGTTGTGGTGTTTGCCGTGGTGAAAATCGAATGTCTCTGCCGACATATGCGGCTCAAGCGCATTTTTGGCGAAAGGCAGTTCGGGCAGGGTAAAAACATCCTGTCCGCCGGCTTTTGGTGCGTTGGCAAGTGTCATGATTCTTATACCTCCTGTTGATTGTCAAAATGTTGAAACGCCCGTCAAGCATAGAGAAACGGTGCT
>SKHU01000031.1 GCA_007116755.1 Alphaproteobacteria bacterium | reverse complement strand
GCGGAAATCTGCATCTATGATGACGGTCAGGGCATTCCCGACGATATCATCCGGCATATTTTTGAACCGTTTTTTACCACAAAAGGGAAAATCGGCGGCAGCGGTCTGGGGCTGAGTATCGCGCGCAGCATTGTCGTCGATATTCTCGGCGGCGAGATCAGCACCATCAGTTCACCCGAGAAAAATTTTACCGTTTTCAGGATTATCATTCCGAAAACCGCCCCCGATATAACCGAACATGATGCAAGGAATATTTACGATGTCACAAAAAACCTCTAACGCCGTACGCAAACTCAAAGACAACATCACCGCAATAAGCGGCAGCGCCGGAAAAAAGAAGCGCGACGGCTTTAAAGACGGAGACGGAAACGGTTTTGAGTTTATCGACGATGAAAACGGCAGCGGTAACAGCAGCGGGGGCGGAGCGGATCAGGACGATCACTGGCACGTGCTGGTGATTGACGACGACCCCGACGTACACGATGCCACGATTTTTGCATTGCAAAAAATCAAGGTTTTCGGCAAAAACCTGCATTTTTACCACGCGCATTCCGCTGAAGAAGGCTTAAAGACATTACAAAAAAACGGCAATATTTCCGTCACCCTGCTGGATGCCGTGATGGAAACGCCGGATGCGGGGCTGAAGCTTGTCAAGAAAATCCGAGATCTCGGTCTGAAATCACTGCGGATTATCCTGCGCACCGGACAACCCGGCTATGCGCCGGAAGAATCCGTGATTCGCGATTACGACATCAACGAATACTGTACCAAAACCGAGTTGACGCGCACACGTCTGATCAGCGTTTTGACCGCCGCCCTTCGTTCCTATAACCAGATTGAAGGCATGAACGAGAATCTAAAAGAACTTGAGATTCTGACTGACGGCATTGCCGGGATTTTCAAAAGCACGACCCCCGCCGAGTTGGGCGACCATATTCTTGAACTGATGCCGCGGCTGCTGCCGCATGCGGCGGGCGGCCTGACCTGCGCGGCGGAGAGCGGCACAACGGGGGCCGCGGATATCGACGATCTGACAATCTGCGCCGCAACGGGAATATTCAGCGGCAGCAACGGAAAAACTCTTGCGGATACGGCGCCGGACGGGCTGCTCTCCGCGCTTACGCATCTTCATCCGAATGATGAAATGGTGCTGCTGCCCTCCCCCGTCGTGCTGTATTGTAATAATGATCAGGGCGGCGTGTTTCTTATGCATATCGCACACGACCGGCCGCTTTCCGAAACACAGCACATGATGCTGCAGATTCTGGGCGCAAATATTGCCATCGGCTTTCAGAATATCACACTGATCCGCCGCCTTGACAGGCTGGCCTTTGTCGATCCGGTTTCACACATGCCCAATCTGAACGCGCTGGGCGATGCGTTGCAAAAACAAACGAACCCGCGCGAGAAACTGTCGCTGATCCTGCTGCATGTCAAGGCGCTCAGCGCCTTTCACAGTGCTTTCGGCATGGATTTCACCAACAAGGCTCTGGCCAAAATGCAAAAGCGTCTGCAACATCTGCTGAAATCCGCCTATCTGATCGCCCGCTATGACAGTGCGAAATTCGCCGTACTGGCCGGACAGGATTCCATGAACGAATCCGCTATTCTGGAGGCCTTCTCCACGCCCGTTTCGGTGGACGATACGGAAATCTCCTTCAGCGCCGCCGCCGCTGTTACCGAGATTGCCGAGGGCGAACCGGAAGATGTGCCGACACTGCTGCGTCGCGCCAATTCCGCCATTCTGACCGTCAAGCACAAGCCGGGAACGCACATCACCCGCTACGACCCATCCGTCACAAAAGAGCTTGAGGAACGCCTGAAAACACAGGAGGCTTTACGCAGCGCACTGGAATCCGGAGAAGGGCTGCACGCGCATTTCCAGCCGAAAATTGATCTTGAAATGGAAACGATCACAGGCACCGAGGCGCTGTGCCGCTGGACGCTGGACGGGAAACCGATATCACCCGGAGTTTTTATTCCCGTCGCGGAAAAATCGGGGCTGGCGGAACGCATTACAGATGTCATGCTGGGCGAAACCGCCGCCTTTATCCGCGCCCGCGAAAAAAAGAAACTGCCGCCGCTACCGGTCGCCGTCAACCTGTCGATGCATGAAATCGGCCGGAAAAATTTTGCCGAAACGCTGCTGGAAAAAATAGAAGACAAAAAACTGACACCGGATATGCTGGAATTTGAAGTCACCGAAAGTGTCATGATGCACGCTCCCGAACACAACATACGGCAGCTGGAAATTCTGAAAAACAAAGGATTCCGTATCGCGCTGGACGATTTTGGCACCGGATATTCCTCTTTGCGCTATCTGGAGGAAATGCCGCTGGACATTCTGAAAATCGACCGCAGCTTTATCATCAAGCTCAATACCGCCAATGCCGGAAAAAGTCTGGCCGCCAGCGCCATAGCTCTGGCCAATATCAGGGAGTTGAAAACCGTTGCCGAGGGCATTGAAACGCGCCTGCAGCACGATGCATTGAAAACGCTGGGCTGCACAAGCTGTCAGGGCTTTCTTTACGGCCACCCTCTGGCTGCGGATGATTTCCACACAATCTATAAAGACTGGACGCTTCAGGATGCGCTGACCGGAACTGCAAAACCGGCGCATAAAAAGAAAAAATAAACGAAAAATGGGCATTTTCGACAGCACAGAAAAAATCAGGTCTTTGGATCATGACAGCAGAACTTTCCCGAAAGCGCTTCTGGGGCTGTCTTTCGCTCTGTCACTGATGGTCTATGCGTGGATGGGCTACGTCATTTACCAGATGCAAAGTGCCCTGCCCGACACTGTGCCCGACACCGTGCCGCGAGGGGTCGCCAACCTGATTTCCACGCTTTCCGACAGCGCACATTATATGCTGTATCTTATTACTTTCACGGCGGCCATTCTGCTGGCTTTATGGGGCGTTTCCCTGCGGCAGTTGCGGCGCTGGGAAAACGAGTTGCTCGACACACGCAAAAAACTCGAACAGCGTTTTTCCGAAAAAGAGGATATGATCGCCCTGATCCAGACCGTAGAGCGGGAGGAAAAGGAACAGCGGAAATTCCTGAATACGCT
>SKHU01000299.1 GCA_007116755.1 Alphaproteobacteria bacterium | reverse complement strand
TGGATTTCAATCCGCCGATGAAAAAAAGGCGCATAACAGCGGAAGAGCTGCTCTCCGGTTTCGGGAAGGCGGCGGATATTGTCACGGAAGCCGATTTGCGCCGTTTGAAGCGGCAGGCCGCAAAATGCCGCCGTGCAGTACGGGCCGTGATTCGCCTGTATCGCAAATCCCGCCGCGGTGCGGGCGGTGCGAATATTATTTATATCTCGAAAGCAGAGGAGGCGGCGCATCTGCGCGATGTTTTGCTCAGCCGGCTGGAGGTTTACCGCGCGGCGCAGCGCGAATACTGCCGTGCTGTCAAAAATTGTATCAAATAAAAAAGGTTACGCCGCGCGGACAATCGCGTGTTTCTTTTTTCCTGCGGAAATTTTGATTGTGCCGTCGGCCAGCAGATCGGCAGCGGTGACGGCGCGGTCTTCCTGCGTGATTTTTTCATCATTCAGCTTTGCGCCGCCGCCCTTGATCAGGCGGCGTGCTTCGCCGCCCGAGGCGACCAGCCCCGCATCTTTCAGCAGGACAAAAACAGGAATACCTTTTTCCAGATCGGCGCGTGTGACGGTCACGGTCGGCAACGCGCCACCGGCGCGGCCTTCTTCAAAAGTTTTGCGGGCGGTGTCTTCCGCCATTTTTGCCGTGGTCTCGCAATGGCAGAGTTTCGTCGCTTCAAAGGCGAGTATCTTTTTTGCCTCGTTGATCTCCGCACCTTTCAGTTTTTCCAGCTTTTCAATCTCTTGCAAAGGCAGCTCGGTGAACAGGCGCAGCAGCTTTCCGACATCGGCATCGGCGGCGTTGCGCCAATATTGGTAATAATCGTAAGGCGCCATTTTATCGGCATTCAGCCAGACGGCCTCGCCTGCGGCGGTTTTGCCCATTTTCCGCCCTTCCGAATCCAGCAGCAGCGGGCAGGTCAGCGCAAAGACTTCCTTTGCATCGGCGCGGCGCACCAGTTCGACACCGTTGATGATATTGCCCCATTGGTCGGAGCCGCCCATTTGCAATGTGCAGCCGTATTTCCGGTTCAGCTCCAGAAAATCATAACCCTGCAAGATCATGTAATTGAATTCCAGAAAGCTCAGCGACTGTTCGCGTTCCAGCCGCAGCTTCACGCTTTCCATCGTCAGCATACGGTTGACGGAAAAATGCCGCCCGTAATCGCGCAGAAATTCGATATATTTCAGATCCGACAGCCAGTCGTCGTTATTGACCATGAGTGCCGCATTCTTGCCGTTCTTGTAATCAAGAAAACGGTCAAACACGGTTTTGATACCGTCGATATTTTTTTGGATATCGGCTGCGGTCAACAGATTGCGGCTTTCATCCTTGCCCGACGGATCGCCGACTTTCGATGTGCCTCCGCCCATCAGCGTAACCGGTTTGTGGCCACATTTCTGAAACCAGCGCAGCATCATGATGCCCAGCAGATTGCCGATATGCAGGCTGGTGGCCGTCGCGTCAAAACCGATATAGGCGGTGACGCTTCCCGCGGCCAGTTTTTTGTCCAGCGCCTCGAAATCGGAGCATTGATGGATAAAGCCCCGGCCGTTCAGGATGTTCAGAAATTCGGATTGATACTGTGCCATAGCGCTGCCGTCTTTGATGTTGTTTGTTTCACAATATAAGACTATAGCGCTGCTGCGGGCGGTTGTTCAATCCTTTAATGTTTGAAGGATTTTTTCGGTTTGCGGCGCGGCACGCGTCGGGGTTCGTATTCCCAGCCGATGCCTGCGGTCGCGCTTAAAATCAGCAGTAGAAAGGCTATACCGCCTGCCGCTAGACCGGCTTTGCCGTTAGGGCTTAATTTGTCGTCCTTGACTTCAGCCATCGTATTATTGATCTCGCGTACGGTTTCAAAACGCTCCCGATCCGTTGCTGAGTTCAGCGGCGTGACCGCCAGCGTTTCGTCAAGAAATCCGGCATTGATTCTGGATTTGAAACCGAGTTCCGCCGGATTGATGATCTCTTGCGCGAACCGGTTGCGCAACATCTCAAAATTTTGCTCGCTGATGGCTGCGCCTTCTGCCGTTGCGCCCTCAAGATACAGGTCTTTATAGGCATTGAGAGCCTTTTCACCGAAGGCGGTTTTTAGCGTTGTCAACTCCTCGCTTCCGCCTGTTAGGGCATGGCGGGCTTTCAGCAGATCGATATCCGTGCGCAATTCCTTTAATGCGGTAAAATTTTGCAGGTGACGATCCAGAACGCTTTCCTCCAGCGCCGTGCCGGTTGCATCCGGCAATGTTCTGTTATCGTCCACGACGGCAGGGATAATTGCAAAGGAAAGCCCCGTTGCAACAAGGCTGGAGAGCAGCCATCCGGGCGGGGTTCCGAATGTGTCGGAGATTGTGCGTTTGATATTCGGTTTTGTGTCCTGTGTCATCGGCGTGCCTTTTCAGTTGCGTTGTTGCGTTAATGTTTGAAACCGGATTTCGGTTTACGGCGCGGCACACGCGCAGGCAGATCGCGCCAGTTTTCGGCTTTGATAGCGCCTATCAGCAGAAGTATTCCCAGAGAGAGCGAGAGTGTAAAACCGATAAATCCGGCCGGGGGTCCCTGATTGGTGCCGTCGGCCATTTTTTCATTCATCTCTTTTGCGGTCTGGAATTTGGCAAGGTCGCTGCCGGTGCGCAGCTCTGTTTCCGCCAGCGTTTCGTCCAGCAGGCCGGTTGCGATGGTCTTTTTAAATCCGAAATCCGACGGGTCGGCAATATTTTCCTTGAAATCACGGCGCAACCGGTCGAAATTTTCTTCGCTCAGCGCGGGGCCGTCCGAAGTTGCGCCTCTCAGATAAAGATCGATATAGCTGCCGAGTGCCGCATCACTAAAGGCGCTTTGCAAATCCTGCAGTCTGTTGTCCTGCGCACCGAGTCCTTCACGCGCTTTCAGAAAATCCATTTCCGCGCGCATGTTTTTCAATTCCGCCAGACGGGTTTCATGTACGGCCAGCACCTCTTCCTGCTGAGCATTTCCAGGATGTTCCAGCGGTTGCTGTGATGTATCAATCAGTGCGTATCCGGCAGGGAATCCGATTGAGGCGGAGAGAAGCAGGATAGCGCTGACGGAAGGGCCGGGATATTCATGAAGAAT
>SKHU01000212.1 GCA_007116755.1 Alphaproteobacteria bacterium | reverse complement strand
TGAATATCCGCTGGTATGATCCGCCTGTTGATCAGGAGGCGCGACTGGTCAATTTCAAGCTTCCCGCCGTGCAGGCCTATGTGCGTGCCAACAGGCTGGACAAAACGGTGTTCCGTCCGGCAAAAAAGATGCGGCTTGGTATTGTGGCCACAGGCAAGGCCTATATGGATACGCTACAGGCGCTGGAAGAAATGGGGCTGACGCCGGAAGATGCGGAAAAACGCGGCATCGGGCTTTATAAAGTGTCCGTTGTCTGGCCTCTGGAACAGTCGGGGGTGCAGGATTTTGCACGCGGTGCGGATGAGATTCTTGTGATCGAGGAAAAACGCAGCCTGATCGAAAACCAGCTTAAAGAGGCGCTTTATCACATGTCTGCCGACAAGCGCCCCCGTGTTTGCGGAAAAAGTGACGAGAAAGGCGCGCCGCTTCTTGCCGATATTTATGAATTATCTCCGGCAGAGATTGTTGACGTGCTGGCACAGCGCATTTCGGTCTTCGATGACGGCAAGGATTTTGCGGCAACGGCAAAACGGCTGAAACAGGAATATGCGCGCAAATTCGATATTCCCAAAGTGCAGCGTATTCCGCATTATTGCTCGGGTTGTCCGCACAATACATCGACGAAAGTGCCGGAAGGCAGCCGTGCGCTGGCCGGAATCGGCTGTCACTACATGGCGATGTGGATGGACAGGGATACGGAGATGTTTACCCAGATGGGCGGCGAAGGCGTGCCGTGGATCGGGCAGGCACCGTTTACGAATGAAAAACATGTTTTCGTCAATCTTGGCGACGGTACATATTTCCATTCCGGCTTGCTGGCGATCCGTGCGGCTTTGGCGGCAAATGTTAATATCACCTACAAAATTCTCTATAACGATGCGGTGGCGATGACCGGCGGCCAGCATGTGGATGGTGTTTTAACCGTACCGATGATTGCGCGTCAGGTGGAATCCGAAGGTGTGAAAACCATTATCGTTATGTCGGACGAGCCGGAAAAATATCCGCGCAACGCAGATTTCCCGAGCTTTGTTGAAATCGAACACCGCGATGATCTGGATGCGGTGCAAAAACGCCTGCGCGAGACCGAAGGCGTTTCCGTGCTGATTTACGACCAGACCTGTGCGGCGGAAAAACGCCGTCGTCGCAAGCGCGGCTTGATGGAAGATCCCGCCAAACGCACCTTTATCAATGAAAAGGTCTGCGAAGGCTGCGGTGATTGCAGCGTACAGTCAAACTGTCTGTCAATTCTGCCGGTGGAAACCGAATTCGGCCGCAAGCGCCAGATCGATCAATCCACCTGCAACAAGGATTTCTCCTGCGTCAAAGGCTTCTGCCCGAGTTTTGTTACTGTTTATGGTGGCGGATTGCGCAAACCTGATGCTGTGGGCGGCAAGACCGAAGGCGTTTTTTCCGGGTTGCCGGAGCCGAAAATGCCGCAGCTGGAAAAAGCCGCCTCCATTCTGGTGACAGGGATCGGCGGAACCGGCGTGGTCACGATCGGGGCAATTCTGGCGATGGCGGCGCATCTGGAAGACAAGGGCGCAACAACAATGGATCAGACAGGGCTGGCGCAGAAAGGCGGCGCAGTGACGAGTCATGTCCGCATTGCGCCGCGCCCCGAGGATATTCACACGGTGCGTATCGATACCGGCAGCGCCGATGCAGTGATCGGCTGTGATCTTCTGGTGACGGCGGATGGCGATGCGCTCTCGCGTATGCGTGCGGGCAAGACGAAAGTGGTGATGAATATCCATCAATCGCCGACCGGAGATTTCTCTCGCAATCCCGATTGGGCAATTCCGTTCGATGATACGGTGGCGCGCGTCCGCGATGTTTGCGGAGAGGACAATCTGTCCACACTGGATGCGACGACGCTGGCCACAAGGCTGCTGGGTGATTCCATTGCGACGAATATGTTTATGCTCGGCTGCGCGTGGCAGCAGGGGCTGGTGCCTGTTACGCAGGAAGCCGTGATGCAGGCGCTGGAGCTCAACGGCGTGGCGGTCGAGATGAATAAAGACGCATTCCTCTGGGGGCGGCTGGCCGCGCATGATATGGATGCAGTCAAGAAACACGCCTTCCCTGAAACCGCGGAATCTGCGGAGATCAAAGAGCTGTTCTCCTACCGCCGTAAAGCGGAAACGCTGGACGAAATGATTACGCGGCGTGTCGATGATCTTGTCGCCTATCAAAATGCCGATTATGCCGTAGATTATCAGCTTTTCGTGGAATATGTACGCGAGGCCGAACATGCGCTGGCACCGGAGAACAAAACCTATCCGCTGACACGCGCTGCCGCCCGCTATGCCTATAAGCTTATGGCGTATAAAGACGAATACGAAGTGGCGCGGCTTTATACGGACGGCGCGTTTGAAGCGCAATTGAAACAGCTTTTCGAAGGCGGATATAAAATAAAATTCAATCTTGCGCCGCCGCTTTTGGCAGGGCGTGACCCCGAAACCGGACATTTGCGCAAAAAAGAATTCGGTGCATGGATTTTCCCGATGTTCAGGCTGATGGCAAAAATGCGCGGCTTGCGCGGCACCAAGCTGGATATTTTCGGCTATACGAAGGAGCGCCGCACAGAGCGCCGTCTGGCGCAGGAATACCGCGAGACGCTACGTGATCTGGCCGGACGGCTAACGCCTGAAAATTATGTCACGGCAATTGAAATTGCCGAGCTGCCCGAGCAAATCCGCGGCTACGGCCATGTGAAAGAGGCGAATATCGAAGCCGCCGAAGCCCGCCGCAAAGAACTGTTGGCGCGGTTCAACCATCCGGAAAAAACGGGTGGCGGCGATCCCGAGGAAGACTCTTCCGAAAACACTGCCGAAGCGGCGTAAAACTCTCCTCTTTTGGCGGGATTCTTTGCTTTCGGCGCGTATTCTCCCTTGCAAAAAACCGCATCTCCGCTAGACTGAATCCCAAGCAGACATGATCAATCTTTTAAGGGAATCAGGAAAAGGAGAGCCTTCACCATGAGCGTCACCAATCTTAAACAAACCGACAGCGGCGAAAAGAAAAAAGCACTGGATGCCGCTTTGCAGCATATCGAAAAAGCGTTCGGCAAAGGCTCGGTGATGAAACTGGGCGCGGACGGCCAGCAGG
>SKHU01000207.1 GCA_007116755.1 Alphaproteobacteria bacterium | reverse complement strand
CCGAATACCGGCGGTATGGGCGGTTTCAGCCCGCAGGGCTGGCCGTCGGAGGCGGTGCGGCAATTTGTGCGCGCGCATATTTTTCAAAAAACCCTCGACGGTATGGCCGCGCGCGGCACGCCGTTTACAGGCGTTTTGTTTGCGGGGCTGATGATCTCGGGCGATGATGTGAATGTCATTGAATATAATGTGCGGCTCGGCGATCCCGAAACGCAGATTTTGCTGCCGCTTGTGGAAGACGATCTTTACACGGTTTTTGCACTGGCGGCAGAGGGGCGATTGAAGGATTTCGGCAAAAAATTCCTGTCGCTCTCGCAGGATACGGCCGTGCATGTCGTGATGGCCTCGGAGGGCTATCCGTCCACAGACGGCAGGGAAATGACGCTGCGCCAGCCGATAACATTGCCCGAAGACGGCAGCAACGACAATGCGCCGCTGCTGTTTTTTGCAGGGGCGCAGCGCAGCGGCGGGAGATGGGTCAATACCGGCGGCCGCGTTCTGGGGGTGACGGCACTGGGGAAAAATACGGAGGAAGCACGGCGGAAAGCTTATGACACCGTCACAAAAATCACATTCAACGGCGCGCATTGGCGTGCGGATATAGGAGAATAAGATGGAGAATTCCACGACAAAAAAACCGAAAATCCGTGCAGCAATTTTTGCATCGGGCAAGGGCACGAATGCGGAAAATTTGATTCGCCACTCAAAGGACAATCCCGATTTTGAAATTGCCGCAGTGATCTGCGATCAGGAGGGGGCGGGGGTGATCGGCCGCTGTGCCGCGCTCGGCATTCCCTGCCATGTTGTGCCGTTTGAAAAAAACAGGGCGCAGCACGAGGCCGCTATTCTTGAAACGCTTTCGCCTCATGATGCGGAATGGATTTTTCTGGCGGGATATATGCGCATCCTCAGCCCCGAATTTCTGGCGAAATTTTACGATGACGGGCTGGGCGTTAACCGGATTGTCAATATCCATCCCTCGCTGCTGCCGTGGTTCAAGGGGCGTGATGCCTATCGCCGCGCCTATGAATCGCGGGTGGCGGAATCGGGGGTGACAGTGCATTTCGTCGATGAGGGCATTGATTCAGGGCCCATTATTCTGCAATGGGATTTCCCGCGGCAGACCGCCGATACGCTGGAGACGTTTACCGCGCGCGGTATGGAGCTGGAATACAAAGCCTATATCAAGGCTGTCGCGCGTATTTTGGAAAAAATCGACGTGCAACGCAAAAAGGAGAAATACGCATGAGCGCCGCAGCAAAACTGCGTTTTGAGATCGAAGATTTTTCCGCGCCGCAAAAAGCGGAAATTCTGCCTTTTTATCTGGTGGAATCGGAAGACGCGGATGAAGAGGCTCTGCGCCGCGCTGCGGCGGAAATTTTCGCCGACCCGTTGATTGAGCAGCTTTATGATAGTGCGGTGGATACGGATTTTTACAGCGATGCGGATTATATTGCCGAGGTGAGTTTCCGCCCCGGCGTTACCGATAACGCCGCGCATAGTGCGGAGGAAGCCTTTGCGCTGCTGGGCGTGACGGCGCGTGTTGCCTCGGGACGGCTTTATCTGCTGCGCGGCATCAAAACCCGTGAAGAGGCCGAAGCGCTGGCGGCCGACCGGTTTGCCAATCCGCTGATTGAAAAAATTGATGTGTTTACGGGCGAAGAATTTACGGAGCGGCGGCGCTTTGAGAATATCGCTCTGCCGCATGTCGTGCTGCAGGGTGCGCCGCATGTCGAAACCGTTTCGCTGGAGATTCCCGACGCGGCGCTGGAGGCGCTGAGTAAAGAGCGCTGCCTTGCCCTGACGCTTGACGAGATGCATCATATCCGCGACCATTACCGCAGCAAAAATATTAAGGACAGCCGCACAAAAAGCGGCCTGCCGCACGACCCGACCGATGTTGAAATCGAAATTATCGCGCAAAGCTGGAGCGAGCATTGCAAGCACAAAATCTTTGCCGCCAAAATCGATTATTGCGGCGAGGACGGCAAAACCGAAACCATCGACAGTCTTTACAAAACCTATATCAAAGGCGCAACACGCGCGATTGAAAAACGGCGCGGCATCGACTGGCTGATCTCGGTCTTTTCCGATAATGCGGGTGTGGTGCGTTTTGACGGAAAGATTGATCTCGCCATCAAGGCGGAAACGCATAACAGCCCCTCGGCGCTTGACCCCTATGGCGGGGCGCTGACCGGTATTCTTGGTGTCAATCGCGATATTCTCGGCTGCGGCCTTGGCGCGCGCCCTGTCGCCAATACCGATGTGTTCTGTTTTGCGCCGCCCGACCTGCCCTCGGCGGCGGGGGAGGAAAATATGCCCGCACGGCTGAAAGAGCCGAAACGTATTTTTGAAGGCGTGCATAAAGGCGTGGAGGATGGCGGCAATAAAAGCGGCATTCCGACCGTGAACGGCGCAATGTTTTTTGACCGCGATTATGCGGGCAAGCCGCTGGTATTTTGCGGCACAATCGGCGTTTTGCCGCATCACCTTCCCGACGGCCGCGCATCGGCAGAAAAACAGGCGCGTGCCGGTGACCGTATTTTTATGGCCGGCGGTGCAATCGGCGCGGACGGCATTCACGGCGCGACCTTCAGCTCGCTGGCACTGGATGAAAATGCACCCGCAACGGCGGTGCAGATCGGCGATCCGCTGACGCAGAAACGTCTGGCCGATTTTCTGCTGGAGGCGCGGGATAAAGGGCTTTATTCCAGCGTCACGGATAACGGTGCGGGCGGGCTCAGCTCCAGTGTCGGGGAAATGGCGCGCGAGGCGGGCGGTGCGGAGATCGAACTTGCGCATTGCCCCGTCAAATATCCCGGTCTGCAGCCGTGGGAGTTGATGGTCAGCGAAAGTCAGGAACGCATGACATTTGCCGTGCCGTCTGAAAATGCTGCGGAATTTTTCGCGCTGGCAAAGCTGCACGGCGTGACGGCAACGGATATCGGCGCTTATAATGACAGCGGATTTTTCAGCGCCCGTCATGACGGAAAATTATGCGCCGAACTCGATCTGGATTTTTTGCACGACTCGCTGCCGCAGATGCAGCTGTCCGCCGTGCATCGCGGCGACAAGCCGCGTGCGCCGTGGACGGCAGACGCAGAGCTGCCCGATCCCCGCGTCGAAACGGGGGCGGATGCGGCATTTTTGCGCAACGCGCTGTTGACGCTTTTGGCCGCGCCGAATATCGCCTCGAAAGAAAAATGGGTGCGGCGCTATGATCACGAAGTGCAGGCGGCAACGCATATCAAACCTTTTACCGGAAAAGATGACAACAGCGGCCCGTCGGATAGCGGCATCATCTGGCTTGCGCCGCATGGCGGCGGGGAAAGCGCGGCGGCGGCAATCGGCTGCGGTCTTGCACCGCGCCTGTCTTTGTCCGACCCGTATCTGATGGCGCAATATGCCGTTGACGAGGCGGTGCGCAATGTCGTTGCGGCGGGCGGCGACCCCGATATGTGCTGTCTGCTGGATAATTTCTGCTGGCCTGATCCGGTCAAAAGCGCCGCCGTGCCCGATGGCGATGAAAAGCTGGGGCAGCTTGTCGAAACCTGCAAGGGGCTGTATGACATCTGCACAGCCTATGGCGCACCGCTGGTCAGCGGCAAGGACAGCATGAAAAACGACTACCGCGGCCGCGATCGCGCAGGGCGCGATATCACCATCAGTATTTTGCCGACACTGCTGGTCACGGCGATGGCGCGGGCGGATATCCGCCATACGCTGCGCAGCGATTTTCGGGATGTAGGCGATTTTATCTATCTGCTCGGCGTGCCGCAGGCGGGTCTGAAATCCTCCGAATTTGCGCAGCATTTTAAAACAGAATCCGGTCTGCCGCCGATGGATATGCAGCAAAATCTTGCGCTGTATCGTGCCTATCACATGGCGTGCAGCAACAATGTTATGGCATCGGGGCATGACGTATCCGAAGGCGGGCTGCTGGTCGCGCTGGCGGAATCGATGATCGGCGGCGGTCTGGGGGCGGAGATCGCACTGCCCGAAACCGGCATTCCGGTTCTTGATTTTCTGTTCGGCGAGGCAGCGGGGCGTTTTGTTGTTTCCGTGCCGCCGCAGCATCGCGCGGTGTTTGAAGATCATTTTCAAGGCCTGACCCCGCTGCTGCTGGGGCGGGTGACAAAGGAAAAAACGCTGCGCCTGACGGCGGCCGCACCGTGGGGCACGGGAGAAATGAAACTGGCGGAAATGGAAGAGTCATGGAAAAACGGATTATCCCTTTAAAAAACACGGCGCCGAAATTTCTTGTGCTGGCCGGTGACGGCATCAATTGCGAGAGGGAAACCGCCGCAGCCTTCCTCCATGCCGGCGGCGCGGCGGAGATTGTGCATATCAACCGGCTGCTGGGCAATCCGGCGCTGCTTGCGTCTTTTGACGGGCTGGCGCTGCCGGGCGGTTTTTCTTTCGGTGACGAGCTGGGCAGCGGCCAGCTTCTGGGTTTGAAAATCCGTCACGCACTCGGGGATGTATTCCGTGATTTTGTTGCAGCAAAAAAACCTGTCATCGGCATTTGTAACGGGTTTCAGGTTCTGGTGCGGCTCGGCCTGCTGCCTTTCCCGTTTGAAGACCGTGCGGCGGCGCTGGCAAAAAACGATCACGGGCAGTTCATGAACAAATGGGCGGCGCTGGACACCGTGCCGGACAGTATCTGCAAATGGACGGCAGGGCTGCCTGCGCAGTTTTCCCTGCCCGTACGCCACGGCGAGGGGCGCATCGTGCTGAAACAGGGCGCGGAGGAGGAAATTTACCTGAAACTGCGTGATGCGGGGCAGATTCCGCTGCGCTATGCGCAAGATATCAACGGTTCATACAGGCGCATTGCCGCGCTGTGCGACCCGTCGGGGCTGGTGCTGGGCATGATGCCGCATCCCGAAGCCTTTGCGTTTCAGGCGACAGCCGCAGATCGCGCTGAAAACCCGCTCGCCAAAGGGGACGGGATTTTGCTGTTTGAAAATATCCTGCGCCATATTACCGGTGCGGAACAACCGCAAACCGAAAAGGAAACACGCCATGCCGGATAATCTCGTAACGGTCAGACGTGCGCTGATCAGCGTCAGCGACAAGACGGGGCTGGATGCGTTGGGGCGCAGCCTGCACGCGGCCGGGGTGGAGATTATCTCCACGGGCGGCACGCGCAAATATCTGGAAGACCGCCAGATTCCCGTCACGCCGATCGAAAAGGTGACGGGCAATCCCGAAGCTTTCGGCGGGCGTATGAAAACCATCAGTTTCGAGATGATGAGCGCAATTCTGTTCCGCCGCGGTGCAGATGATGCGGAAGCGGAAAAACTCGGCATTGCACCCGTTGATCTTTTCGTATGCAATTTGTACCCGTTTGAAAAAACCGCACAGGAAACCGAAGACGAGGCGCTGCTGATCGAAAATATCGATATCGGCGGCGTGACGCTGATTCGGTCGGCGGCAAAAAATCATGCGGCAGTCTGCGTTATGACTGATCCGGCGCAATACGGCGCGCTGGCGCAAAACGATGAGGGCGGGATTGTCACGGCGCTTTCCGAGCGGAAAAATTTTGCGCTTTCCGCCTTTCGCCATACGGCGCGTTATGATGCGGCGATTGCCGGACGGTTTGAAATGCTGCAGCGGAAAGCCGGAAATGACGATATTCTGCATACGCCGCTGCTGACGGCGGAGACGGCGGAGGTTTTGCGTTACGGCGAAAACCCGCAGCAAAAAGCATGGGTGTATAAAGACCCGTTTGCCCCGCAAGGGCTGGCGCATAGCGTGCCGCTGCAGGGCAAGCCGCTGTCCTACAACAATCTGCTGGATGCGGATGCGGCATGGCGGGCGGCGCAGGACTTGGCCCTTGTATCGGATGGCGGTGATGTCGCCGTGATCGTCAAACATCTCAACCCTTGCGGTGCGGCCTGCAGCAAAATCTCCGCCCGTGATGCGCTGGAAAATGCGTGGCGCGGCGATCCCGTCAGCGCCTTTGGCGGTATCATCTGCCTGACATCGCCCTGCACGGCAGACGTCGCGGCGTTTTTATCGGATAAATTTATCGAGATTATTCTCGCCCCCGCATTTGATGATGCGGCGCTGGCGGTTTTTGCCAAAAAGAAAAATCTGCGGGTGATGATCTCGCCGCCTGCGGAAAAAGCGGCGCCGTTCATGCTGCGCGCGATCTCCGGCGGGGTGCTGGTACAGCAGGAGGATTTCGGCGCGGATGAAAAATTTGAAATCGTGACGCGGGAAAAATTCGACGCAGCGAAAAAAAATGCTGCGCAATTCGGCATTATGGCGGCAAAACATTTGCGCAGCAATGCGATTGCGCTGGTGCAGGAAAACGCGGAAGGCGGCGTATCTTTAACAGGTGCGGGGCCGGGCAATCCCAACCGTCTGGTCAGCACTGTGCAGGCGATTGAAAAAGCGCGGGAAAACGGATATGACGATTTGTCGCGGGCGGTGCTGGTCTCCGATGCGTTTTTCCCTTTTCCCGATAATGTCGAACTGGCCGCAGAGCACGGTCTGCGCTTTATCGTGCAGCCGGGCGGCAGCGTGAGGGATGATGCGGTGATTGCCGCCTGTGACGCGGCGGGGATTGCGATGGCGTTTACAGGGCGGCGGCATTTCCGCCACTAACTTGGAAGGAAGACGGATGACAGGCGTTTTATCGTATAAAGATGCGGGTGTGGATATTGAAAAAGCCGATGCGCTGGTGGCGCGCATCCGCGAAAAGGTCAAATCCACCTATGGTGAAAACGTCGTCAGCGGGGTCGGCGGTTTCGCCTGTCTTTACCGCATTGCCGAAAACAAGCTGCTGGCCGCCGGTACGGACGGGGTCGGCACCAAGCTGAAAATCGCGCAGGCGCTGGACAAACACGATACGATCGGCATTGATCTTGTCGCCATGTGCGTCAACGATATTCTCTGCACGGGGGCGCTGCCGCTGTTTTTTATGGATTATCTGGCGACAGGCAAGCTTGATTTGCGCGTGTCGGAAGATATTATCACCGGTATTGCCGGAGCCTGCCGCGACAGCGGCGCGGCGCTGATCGGCGGCGAAACGGCGGAAATGCCCGGCATGTACGCAGAGGGCGAATATGATCTGGCCGGATTTGCCGTCGGCGAGGTGGCGGAAGACCGCGTGATTGACGGGCGCAAAATCGCGGCGGGTGATGCGCTGGTCGGGCTGGCCTCCTCGGGGTTTCATGCCAACGGATTTTCGCTTGTACGCAAAATTGCCGATATGGATGACCGCGATATTCTCGCCGCCTGTCTTGTGCCGACGCGGCTTTATGTGCCGCAAATCCGCACATTGCTGGAGGCCGCGCATGAGGATATCGGCGGTATGGCGCATATCACCGGCGGCGGGCTTTTGAATATCGCGCGCATGAACGGAGATTTTGCCTATCATATCGACAATATGCCGCAGCCGGAGGAGATGCCGGATGTGTTCCGCACCGTGCTGCGGGGTACGCAAATTCCGCGCGGCGAGCTGTATCGCAGTTTCAATATGGGCATCGGCTTTGTGATCGCCACGCCTGATCCTGAAAAACTGGCAGGAATTTTGACAGCGGCGGGCGAGACGCCGCGCATCATCGGCCGTGTGGAAAGCGCCGCAGGCGCGGAGGCGGGGCGCGTTTTTCTGGACGGGGAGCCTCTGTAACAGGGGAAACCCCCATAATTCTTGACAGATGCGCCGCGCGGCTCTAATCTTATGCCAATCACTTCCGTATATTTAAAGGGTTGGAAACAGATGTTTCGCAAAATCAGAGAAGCTTTTCGCAAAAGCGCGGAGCGCAGCCAGGCGCATAAAGACCTGCTGCGTGCGATTTCCGACCATGATTACCGCGGCGTTGAGGAAATTTGCAAAACCTCCGATGCGATTGATCTGAACGCGCATTCCTACGCAATTCATGCGATCAATCACGGCACGCCGAAAATTCTGAAAATCCTGCTGGAACACGGGGCGGATCCGAATAAATGGGGTATGAGTATTGCCACGAATTTCATCGTCAACCCCGCAGGGGAAGCCGTACTTGGCAGCCGTCCGGAAATGCTGGATGTGCTGCTGCAGGATGACCGCATCGAATCGCCCGATACGGCGCATGTCTGGCGCTATGCCGACGGGCTGGGCGGGGTCTGCGCCACCCCGCTTGATCTGGCGCGCAAACGCGGCGAAGCGGAATGCGTCGAGCTGATCGAGCGGCATCTTTTGCAAAAATACAAGGCAAAATACGAACCCGCCGCACCCACACAGGAGAAAGCACCGGAGAAAAAATTCCGGCCTTAAGGACGTTTCCCTGTCCAATATACCTGTTTGTCATTCTGAGCGGAGCGGAGAATCTTTTGATGATGAAAGATATCCTTCGCCTTTCGGCTCAGGATGACAATAAACAAATCCTGATTTTCAGGTTTTACCCCCGCCCTTTGATCAGGACGGGGCAGGTTTGGTCGAATGCCAGTGTGTCGCCTTTGGATTCGACGTAATCGGCCAGATTTGTTGTGCGGTCGGCGAGATAGCTGCTTTCGAGGAAGTTTTCATACGCGTCCTCCCCCGCCGCGCAATAGGCGCGCAGGCATTTTTCCAGATAGGATTGCGCGGGGAAAATATCGTTGCGATAGATCGCGCCCTCATAACCGCGGCGCTGCTCGTGAATATATTTCTGATCTTCATCCGATTTATTGGCCATGAATTCTGCATCGTTGCGAAAGCCGAAAAATGTAATTGCCGTGCCTTCCTCGCTGCCGTCCAGCGCGGTGAACGGTACTTCGCGGCAGCGGTAATCAATCTCGCGCAGGCGCATCGCCGGCCATTCATCTTCGGGGATGTCGAACGTGACGCCGATAATATCCTGTCCGGCGCAGGGTTCCATGAAGCAGGAGGCAACCTCCAGCGTGTCCCAATCGACATCGCCGCGGAATGCGGCACGCAGATTGACCTTGCCGAAAACCCGTACGACATCGGGGGTGCGCGAGATTTTGAAATTCTGTAGATGGGGGTATGTGGACCGTGCGGATTCCTCCAGTACCAAAGTGCCCAGTCCGAAAATTTTGATCATGGTTTTGTCTGCTCCTGTTTTTTGTATTCGTCGGGAAAAAAATCAAACGCGGCCGTCTCATAAAGGACGCGCCGCGCCGTTTCAGTATAGGCATCGCCGTCCTGAATGACAAGGCCGGGGCGCAGAACCAGCGGTGCGGCTTTGTCTTTGCGTGCGGCGATAATGACGCGTTTGGCGGGGCGTTCGGCCAGCGTGTACATCGGCAGAACGGTGAAACTGCCGAATCCGGCGCTGCGCAAATCGCCGAGCAGCCCGTCAAGACGGTCGGCGCGGTGCACGAAAAAGAAATACCCGCCCCGTTTCAGATGAAGTGCGGCCACACGCGCCCATGCGGCAAAGGGCATGGTTTCGTAATGGGAAATATTGCGGTTGGCGGCGGCAGAGGGCGTGCCGCGCCCGTCTTCCATATAGGGCGGATTGCTGATGACGGCATCATAATATTCCGCTGTCTCTGTTTTGGTTTTCTCGCGCAGGTCGCGCAGCACAAACCGCGTTTTATCCGTGAAGTTGTTGCGGCGGGCGTTTTCTTCGGCCAGCGCGATCATCTCCGGCTGGATGTCATAGCCGGTGATATGGCAGGAAAAGCGTGACAGTAGGCAGAAACCGATTGTGCCGATGCCGCAGCCGAGATCGAGAATCTGTTTTTCCGCAAACAGCGCCTCCGGCACGCAGGCGGCCAGAAACACCGCATCCATCGAGGTGCGGAAGCCGCTTTCGGGCTGCAAGAGCGGCAGTTTTCCATCAAAAAGCTTAAATTCCGTTGCTTTTGTCATCATTTTTGCGCATAAATCATGGTAATTAGATTAAGGGTCATCAAAGATTAGCAGAATAGAGTTTTTTTTGCGGGAGTGAAAGAGATTGCAAAACGCTGCACAAAATAACACGGACAACGATACGGGCAAAAATACGGAGAAAAACCCCTCCGCGCCGCTGGAACAGCTGGCCGCGCTGCTTGAGGACGAGATGAAAGCCGTCAATGCGCTGATTTTGCAGCATATGCAATCGGGCATTCCCGTGATTCCGGAGCTGGCCGGCCATCTGATTGCCGCGGGCGGAAAGCGCGTGCGGCCGCTGCTGGCGGTGGCGGCGGCGGATATGCTGGGCTATCGCGGCGAAAAACATCACAAGCTGGCCGCATCGGTCGAGTTTATCCATACCGCCACGCTTTTGCATGATGATGTTGTTGATGACAGCGACCGGCGGCGCGGCAAAGCCTCCGCCCATACGGTGTTCGGCAACGAGGCGGCGGTGCTGGTCGGGGATTTTCTGTTCAGCCGCGCTTTTCAACTGATGGTCGAGATCGGATCGCTGGATATTCTGCGCGTGCTGGCCGATGCCTCGGCAACGATTTCCGAGGGCGAGGTTCTGCAACTGACGACCAAGAACAATATCGCCGCAGGGGAAGAGAATTATATGAAAGTCATCCGCGCGAAAACGGCGGAGCTGTTTGCTGCCGCCTGCGAAGCGGGCGGTATGGCGGCGGGCGGCACGGCAGAGCAATGCGCCGCGCTGCGCTGCTATGGCGAAAATCTCGGCATCGCCTTTCAGATGATCGATGATCTGCTGGATTACCGTGACGCCGATGCGGCGCTGGGCAAGAATACTGGCGATGATTTCCGCGAGGGCAAAATGACCCTGCCGCTTTTGCTGGCACTGGCCGAAGCGGATGCGGAAGAAAAAGCCTTCTGGCAGCGCACATGCGGCGATTTAAAGCAGCAGGACGGCGATTTTGAAACCGCCTGTGCGATCATGGCGCGGCACGGCATTTTTGAAAAAGGGCTGGAGAAAGCCGCCGCCTATGGCCGCGCAGCGCAACAGGCCATCGCCCCCTTCGCGGAGGAAACGCGCATTTACCCGCTTTTGCACGCGCTGATCGATTTCGTCCTCGCCCGCCGTCATTGACGCTGAGAATGAATCCGAAAATAAACGGGAATCTGTGATGAAAAAGACACAGCTTAACAAAGGTATGAAGCGTCGCGTCATGTATGTGGAGAAAAAGGGGAATCTCCATGGGCGCGTATCGGCTGGGTTACGTTTTCACAAACAGGAAAGACAGTCTATTATAAAGATAAGACTCTCAGGAAGGGCAAAGGGATTTCCGGAAACTTTTTTGATACGGAAACAGGGGAAGAATACTGGGTTTCGGGTGTAAAGGTAAGAGGCTCTAACGTTCACCCTCATAAAGTTGTGAACGTGGTAATCGACGACGATGCAGAGGAAGAATACCAAAAAATAAGGGGAGAGGATTAAGGGTGCGGCTGCATTGTCGGGGGCGGGTCGCAGGGGATGCGGAGGGGAAAGCCTTTCGGCAGGATCGAATTCAGATTGCCCCCTCATTTCGTCATTGCGAGCGACCTTAAGGGCGCGTGGCAATCCATAAATTGCCGGTTTGCGCTGCTTTTCTGGATCGCCACGCCGCTGATCGCGGCTCGCGATGACAGTGAAAATGGTTTGTCAGCAGACTGTTAACGTTTTTTT
>SKHU01000085.1 GCA_007116755.1 Alphaproteobacteria bacterium | reverse complement strand
TCCGAACAGGCGATTGCCTACGGCACGCAGATGGTCGGCGGCGTGACGCCGGGCAAGGGCGGGCAGGAGCATCTCGGCCTGCCGGTCTTTGACACGGTGGAGGACGCGGTGAGTGCGACAGGCGCGAATGCCAGCGTCATCTATGTGCCGCCGCCCTTTGCCGCCGATGCGATACTGGAGGCGGCGGATGCGGGCATCGCACTGGTTGTCTGCATCACGGAAGGCATTCCGGTGCTGGATATGGTGCGCGTCAAGCGCGGGCTGTGCGGCACGCAAACGCGGCTGATCGGGCCGAACTGCCCCGGCGTGATTACGCCCGGCGAATGCAAGATCGGCATTATGCCGGGTCATATCCACAAACGCGGCAAAATCGGCATTGTCTCGCGCTCGGGCACGTTGACCTATGAGGCGGTGGCGCAAACGACCGCGAATGGTCTGGGGCAGACGACCTGCATCGGCATTGGCGGCGATCCCGTCAACGGCACGAATTTTATTGATGCGCTGGAACTGTTCCTCGGCGATCCCGAAACCGAAGGTATTTTGATGATCGGCGAGATCGGCGGCACGGCCGAAGAAGAAGCGGCGGAATTTCTGGCACAGGAAAGCCGTAAAAAACCCGTGGCCGGATTTATCGCCGGAACAACAGCACCGCCCGGCAAGCGCATGGGACATGCCGGCGCGATCATCGCCGGCGGCAAGGGCGATGCCGCGTCCAAGATGGAGGCGCTGAAAGCGGCGGGAATTACTGTCTCCGACAGCCCTGCAGGGCTGGGGGAGGCGATGAAGAAAGCCATGGGAGCCTAAAACCGTGCCGTCCGACAGCATCATAGATGTCACCCCCGATGTGAAAGACGGCAGCCGCGGCATGCTGGCTTTTCACGGCCAGATGTATTTTTGTGTGCTGGGGCGTGCGGGAGTCGTGCCGCCTGCGGAAAAACAGGAGGGTGACGGTGCGACTCCGGCCGGAATATGGCGGCTCAGACGCGTGTTTTACCGTGCCGATAAAATATCAAAACCTGAAACCGTTCTTGACGTTGTGGACATTACAAAAGATATGGGCTGGTGCGACGCGCCCGAACACCCCGAATATAACCGCCTTGTTCCCCTGCCGTTTGATGCATCGCATGAGAAAATGTGGCGCGAGGATGATGTTTACGATATTGTCGTCGAGCTGGGCTATAACGATGATCCGCCGTTGCCGGGGCTGGGCAGCGCGATTTTTATGCATCTTATGCGCCCCGACGCTGCGCCGACAGCAGGCTGTGTCGCGCTGCCGCTGCCCGCGCTGCGCGAGATTCTGCAGGGTTGCAGTACAAATACGGCTATCCGCATTTCCGAAAAATAGGGTCAAAACTCATTCATTTCGTCCACTCCGCGCGTTAGATTTTTTGCGAATGGACGCGAAAGACGCGCCGGACGTAGCGGGGCTACGTCCAAGCGGGTCTGATACGGTGAAATGACTGCGGAAAATTTCCAAAGTTATGTAAATTATAATGACAGATGTCATCGGATTTTTCTCCGGAAACGGGGTGAATTCTCTTTTTCTGTCAGATGCTTATATTTTTCCTTGTGCGGGGCGGAAAAATCGGCGGGAAAACCCGCTGATGTAAACCATTCATTAACCTTATTACCATAAAGTACTATATAGATACTGTATAAACAAAAACACCGAACAGCAAAACGGGCTGTCTTTCAGGAGAGAGGCCCGGTATGCGGAAAGAAACGGGAGAAGACAATGCAAACATTACGGGAAAGAATAAGCGGAGAAGACAGCCATCTTGCAAGTGCGGTCAAGCCGCAGAACAAGGATTTTGCACTGTCGAAAGCGTTCGGGCAGAGAAAAGACAAGGTTGTGACGCGCCCGAGCTATAAGGCGGTGACGGATGAGCGCGGCCATGTCAAATTCTCCTCATGCCGCAAATATGTCAATGTTACGGATCTTAATACCGGAAAGTCCCACCCGATGGCGGTTTCGGCAATCAATCGTTACTGCGATATGATTGCAGGCGGAAAACTGAAAGCCACGGCGGAGGAGAAAGGACATGCGCAGGTTCTGAAAGCCGCAATTAAACCGGTGCTTCAAGCGCAGAACGGGATGAGACTGGGCGGAGCGTAACCGCCGGAAAATAAACCGGCAGCAAGGCCGGACTGGAGGGCGCCGAATAACAAAAAACCTGAACGGAGGCGCGCGATGATAAATATCGGTATCCCCGAGCTTGTACCGACGGAGGTCTTGAAAGACAAATCCGGGGAGACCAAAGTGCGCGTGCGGCCGTGTCGCGAAAAATTCGGCCATACGGCAGAAGTGCCGCTGGATGTGGCCAAATCTCTCCATGAAGATCTGAAATACGTGATTGCCGAGGCTAAAAGCCTCGGCGTTTCACATCAGCAGCTTGCCCATTATCGCGAGATGGAAAAAATCTATGACGAGGTGCTGAAACCGTCCGGCGCGGCCAAGCCGTCGCAGGAAGTGAAAAAAACACCGTCCCGCCGCAGGAAAGCCCCTAAAAATGCGCGCTGAGCTGTTTCCCGCTATTCCTTATTTTCCCTTATTTCCCCTTGTTTTCCGCCGTGATTCTGCCTAGAATTTTCCTGATATCCGTTTTTTATGAGGAAGGGGCATTTTCATGGCATATGATCCGGACAATATTTTCGCAAAAATTCTGCGTGGTGATATTCCCTGCGACAAGGTTTACGAAAACGACCATGTTCTGGCCTTCCGCGATATCAATCCGCAGGCACCGACGCATATTCTGGTGATTCCCAAAGGCGCTTATAGTGATGCGGATGATTTTACCGCCCGTGCCTCTCAGGAGGAAATCGCCGCATTTTTCAAAGCCGTCGGCGATGTCGCGCGGCAGGAGGGAATTGCCGATCAGGGATACCGTATCATTTCCAATTGCGGCCATAACGGCGGGCAGGAAGTGCCGCATCTGCATATTCATATTCTGGGCGGACGCAGGCTGGGGCGGATGGTCGCCGCGGCCTGATTTTTTTTAAAAGACGTTTTTTTATTTTAAGGAGATTTTGAGAATGAGCATGGCCACCGCAACCGAAGAACAGTTACAGCGCACGCCGCTGTGGAATCTGCACCGCCGGCTGGGGGCGCGCATGGTGCCGTTTGCGGGGTATGATATGCCCGTCCAGTATGAAACCGGCGTTAAGGCCGAACATATGCAGGTGCGGGAAAAAGCCGGCCTGTTCGACGTGTCGCATATGGGGCAGGTGACGCTGAAAAGCGGCAACGGGGACGATCCGGCCGATTTGCTGGAAAAACTTGTGCCGTCGGATATTCGCGGTCTTGCCGTCGGCAAGATGCGCTATACGGTGCTGCTGAACAAAGAGGGCGGCATTTTCGATGATCTGATTGTCACGCGTCTGGATGACAACAAGCTGCTGCTGGTTCTGAACGCGGCGCGCAAACAGGCGGATATGGAGTATATCCGCGCGGAAATCGGCGAGACTTTGCGGATCAACCCGTGGGATGACCGCGCCTTGATGGCGCTGCAGGGGGCGAAGGCGACCGAAGTGATGGCGCGCGTTTTCCCTGACGAATCTTTTGCGGATATGGGATTTATGTCGTCGAAATACACGGTCTATGAGGATGAGGATATTCTGGTCAGCCGCAGCGGCTATACCGGCGAGGACGGGTTTGAAATCTCCGTTTCCGAAACCAATGCCGAAAAACTGGCGGAAGAATTGCTGGCCGATGGCGATACGGCCTGGCCGATCGGTCTGGGCGCACGCGACAGCTTGCGGCTGGAGGCGGGGTTGTGTCTTTACGGTCACGATATCTGGGAGGAAACGACTCCCGTCGAGGCCGGTCTGACATGGGTGATTCCCAAAGCGCGGCGGCACGGGGAAGCCGGATATTACGGCGCGGAAAAAATCACAGGGCAGATCGAAAACGGCCCGCCGCGCAAACGTGTCGGATTGCTGCCCGAGGGGCGCGCGCCCGTACGCGAGGGTGTGGAATTATTTGATGCGGACGGAAAAAAAATCGGCATCGTCACCAGCGGCGGCTACAGTCCGGTGCTGGAAATGCCGATGGCGATGGGCTATGTCGATGCGGCCTGTGCTGCGAATGGCACAAAGATACTTGCAAAAATGCGCGGAAAGGATTATCCGTGTGATATTGTCAAAATGCCGTTTGTCAAAAAGGACAAGGGGTAGGAAAAAGGCTAAATCCGGACAGGAAATGGAGAAGCAGGAATGAGTACCCTTTATTTCACAGAAGAACACGAATATATCCTTGTAGACGATAACGGCATCGGCACGGTCGGTATTTCCGATTACGCGCAGCAGCAGCTTGGCGATGTGGTTTATGTCGAAATGCCGGAAACCGGCACGGCGGTCGAAAGCGGTGATGAGGCGGGTGTGGTTGAATCCGTAAAAATCGCCAGCGAAATCTACGCGCCCGTCTCCGGCGAGGTTGTGGAGATCAACGACGCGCTGACGGAAAACCCTGCGCTGGTCAATGATGATCCGATGGGCGACGGCTGGTTTTTCAAAATCAAAATCACCGACGAGGCCGAACTGGAAGATTTGAAAGACGAGGCGGAATATCTCGAATTTCTTGAGGAACTCGCGGCTTGACCGCTATTCACATCAAAAAAGAAGGTAAAATGAACAATAGCAGCGGCACGATGCATTTAGAGCAGGACTCCTTTACACAGCGCCATATCGGGCCGGACGAGAAGGAATGCGCGGAAATGCTGGCGGCTGTCGGCGCGGAGTCGATCGAGGAGCTGGTGCGCATTGTTGTGCCTGCGGCGATTTACTCCGATACGCCGATTGATCTGCCGGACGGTTTGTCCGAATATGATGCGCTGGCAAAGCTGCGCGGCATGGCGGCGCAAAATAAAGTTTTCCGCTCCTATATCGGGATGGGCTATTACGACTGTATCACCCCGCCGGTGATTTTGCGCAATGTGCTGGAAAATCCGGGCTGGTACACGGCCTATACGCCCTATCAGCCGGAAATCAGTCAGGGACGGCTGGAGGCTTTGCTGAATTTCCAGCAGGCTGTGATTGATCTGACGGGGATGGATATTGCCAATGCCTCGATGCTGGATGAAGGCACGGCGGCGGCGGAGGCAATGATGCTGGCGCGGCGTGTCGGCAAATCGCCGTCGAACGTCTTTCTTGCGGCAGAAAACTGTCACCCGCAAACGCTGGATATTCTCAAAACCCGCGCCGAACCGATGGGGGTCGAGCTCGTTCTCGGCAATCCCGCCGATGCGGCGTTCTGGCAGACGGAATGTTTCGGTGTCTTGCTGCAATATCCCGATACGACGGGAGAGATCAGCGATTATACGGCACAGGTGGAAAAACTGTCGCGGCGGGATACGGTCATCTGCGTTGCCTCCGACCTTCTGGCGCTGACGCTTTTGACACCGCCGGGTGAATGGGGCGCGGATATCGTTGTCGGATCCTCGCAGCGTTTCGGCGTGCCGATGGGATTCGGCGGGCCGCATGCGGCGTTTTTTGCTGCGCGGGACGATTTCAAACGCTCCGTGCCGGGGCGGATTGTCGGTGTCTCCGTCGATGCGGAAAACCGTCCGGCGCTGCGGCTGGCCTTGCAGACGCGCGAACAACATATCCGCCGCGAAAAAGCCACCAGCAATATCTGCACGGCGCAGGTGCTGCTGGCAAATATTGCCGGATTTTACGCAGTGTATCACGGGGCGGAGGGGCTGACGCGCATTGCGCAGCGCATCAACCGCCTGACGGCACTTTTGGCGGAAACGCTGAAACGTCACGGGATTACCCCCGTCAACAGATATGCTTTTGATACGCTGTGCTTTGATCTGGACAGCATCGAAGCGGAAAATGCTGCGCTGGCGCGTGGCCGTGAAAACGGAATCAATCTGCGCGGATTCGGCGATGGCCGCATCGGTGTTGCGCTGGACGAGAAAACCCGCATTGACGATCTGGCCGTTCTGGCGGCGGTGATTGCAGGGAAAAATGTTGCGCCCAATGAAAGCGCGCCGGATATTTTGCCGCAGCAATTACAGCGGCGTTCGGCGTTTCTGACGCATCCGGTCTTCCAGACCCACCGCTCGGAAACCGAGATGATGCGCTATCTGCGGCGGCTGGAGCAGAAGGATATCGCGCTGAACCGCTCGATGATTCCGCTTGGCTCCTGCACGATGAAGCTGAATGCGGCGGCGGAAATGCTGCCGGTAACATGGCCGGAATTTTCCGATATGCACCCGTTTGCGCCACATGACCAGACGGAAGGCTACCGCGAGATGATTGCCCAGCTGGAAGAGATGCTGTGCAAAATCACCGGATTTGCGGCGATGTCGCTGCAGCCCAATGCCGGATCGCAGGGCGAATATGCGGGGCTGCTGGTCATCCGCGCCTATCACGAAAGCCGCGGCGAGGGCGGACGCAATATCTGCCTGATTCCGTCTTCGGCACACGGCACCAATCCGGCCAGCGCCGTGATGGCGGGGATGAAAGTCGTTGTCGTCAAATGCGATAAAAACGGCAATATCGATATTGACGATCTGCGCAGCAAGGCCGCGGCGCATCAAGACGATCTGGCCGCGCTAATGGTCACCTATCCCTCCACCCACGGCGTGTTCGAGGAAGGCATTGTCGAAATCTGCGACATCGTGCATGACAATGGCGGGCAGGTCTATATGGACGGCGCGAACCTGAATGCGCTGGTCGGCGTGGCCTATCCGGGAAAATTCGGCGCGGATGTCGCGCATCTCAATCTGCACAAAACTTTCTGTATTCCGCATGGCGGCGGCGGGCCGGGTGTCGGCCCGATCGGCGTGGCGGAACATCTCGCGCCGTTCCTGCCCGGCAGTGCCGTAACAGAAGGGGTCGGCGGGGAAAAGGCGATCTCCTCGATTTCCGCTGCGCCGTGGGGGTCGGCGCTGATTTTGCCGATCACATGGATGTATATCACCATGATGGGGGCGGCAGGGCTGCGCCGCGCGACAAAAGTTGCGATTTTGAACGCCAATTACATGGCGAAGGAACTCTCCGCGCATTACAATATTCTCTATACGGGCAATAAAGGCCATGTCGCGCATGAATGTATTCTGGACACGCGCCGCATTCACAGCGAGATCGGCATCAAGGTCGAGGATATTGCCAAACGCCTGATGGATTTCGGCTTTCACGCGCCGACCATGTCCTTCCCCGTGCCGCATACGCTGATGGTTGAGCCGACCGAAAGCGAAAGCAAGGAGGAACTCGACCGTTTTATCGCGGCCATGGCGCAGATCCGCGCGGAAATCAACGCGATAGAAAGCGGGGCATATTCCAAAACCGACAATCCGCTGGTCAACGCGCCGCATACGATGCGCGACCTGCTGACGGAAAACTGGACGCGCCCCTATAGCCGCACGCAGGCCGTCACGCCGCTGCCTTTCGTTGTTGCGGATAAATACTGGCCGCCTGTCTCCCGCATCGACAATGCCGCCGGTGATCGCAATCTGGTCTGCACCTGCCCGCCTCTGGAGGCTTACGAAGACGCCGCCGCGCAGGATGCGGCATAAATCTTATTCTGTTTGTCATTGCGCGCTGCCAAAGGCGGCGTAGCAATACATGACGGGTAAATGTTCATTATTGCTTTGGATTGCCGCGTCGCTTCGCTCCTCGCAATGACGGCGGGGGCAATTGTCATTCTGAGCGCAGCGAAGAATCCCGTGCGCCGTATCCAAAGAGATCCTTCGCCGTGCGTCTCAGGATGACAGTATCACTGTCATTTCCGCCTCGCGCGGGAAGAATAACATCTTATTATTTAAGCGCCGGGGCCGCCGCGTTTGCGGCGGAATATTGTGTTTTTGACGTTTTCCGCCAGTTTTGCCGTGCGCTGTGCCAGCGTGTTGAACACGGATTTTGTGCCGTGATCGGCCGCGGCTTTTTTCATCAGCGCGGCTTTATAGGCGTTCTGGTCGATGGGGCCGAGCGCCTTTTCCAGAAAGGCATGGGTTTCGGCAATTTCAATCAGACTGTCCTGCTGCGATTTGCCTGCACCGTGGCCGGTGTTTTTTGACACGCGCAGCAATATCTGATTGTCGGGATGCCCGTGCGCCTGCATCGTCGCGGCAAATTTATAGGCGTGCCACGGCAGAACGCGGTCGTCGTGATCGCCGGTTTTGATCAGCACGGCAGGGAATTTCGCGCCGTTTTTGACATTGTGCAGCGGCGAATAACGCGCGGCGACCTCAAAATCTTTTTTGATCGACGGATCGCCGTAATCGGATTTCCACGCCGCGCCATACGTACCAAGCTGGAAACGGAACATGTCGATCACCGGAACGGCGGAGATGATCGCGCCGAACAGATCGGGGCGCTGCAGCACCGTTGCCGCCGTCAGAAGCCCGCCGTTGCTGCCGCCCTCGATCGCGACGCGTTTGGGGGAGGTGTATTTCTTTTTGATCAGATGTTCGGCGCAGGCGATGAAATCGTCAAACACATTCTGTTTGTTCTCGCAGCGCCCCTGATCGTACCAGTCCTGCCCGAATTCGCCGCCGCCGCGCAGATTGGCGCGGACATAAATGCCGCCGTTTTTGACCCAATGCGCCATGCCTGCGCTGAAGGCAGGGGTCAGCGGAATATCGAAGCCGCCGTAACCGTACAGCTTCACCGCCGCACTGCCGTCGAGTTTTGTGTCGGGGTGGCGGATCACGGTCATCGGCACTTTCGTGCCGTCTTTTGACGTCGCGGTGATGCGCTCGACAACGCAATCGGTCAGATCGTAAGGCAGGGTATTCTTTTTGATCAGTTTGAAGTCGTTTTTCTCTATATTATAGGCATAGCGGTTGCCGCTTTGCTGGTCGTTGCTGATGCTGAACACCAGCTCCTTGTCCTGCGATGTGAATTTCGCAATACTGAACAGCGCCAGCGGCAGCGGCAGTTTGACGTCATATTGAAACTTGCCGTCCAGATCATGCACGGCCAGCTTGTCTGCCGTGTCGTGGCTGTGGGTGACAAACAGCCGCCCCTGCTGCATGAAGACGCTTTCCAGCGTATCGGACGGATGTTCGGCAATCAGCGTTTCCCATTTTTCAGGGGCGGGGTCGTTCAGATCAAACCGCACCAGCCGCCCTTTCGGCGCATCAAGTTTGGTGACGGCATAGATTTTGCCGTCTATTTCCGCAACGGGGCTGATGGCGGCTTTGCCGTCGTCGATCAGCTGCTTGAACGGCGCATCGCTGCCGGACGGGCGGTAATACAGCCCGTTTTTCGGATTGGTGCCGATATGGGTGGAAATCCATTCGTTTTTGCCCGTGCGCAGGCGGAACAATCCGGCCGAGGCCATTTCCGCATCTTTGGGTTCAAACACGGCCGCGTCCTTTGTGACATCATCGCCGAGCGTATGATGTTTGACAAAGCTGCGCTTTTTTTCGTCATTCATCGGATAGCCGTAATGAAAGCCCTTGCCGTCCTTATCCCATGCGACATTACCGAAACGGAAACCGTCTATTTTATCGGAAAGATGTTTCCCCGTTTGCGTGTCCAGCACGTGAAGCGTTTTTGCGTCGCTGCCGTTTTCCGACAAAAGATAGGCGACGCGCGTGCCGTCCGGGCTGGGAAATGCGCCCGACAGCGCGGTTTTCCCTGTCGGGTCAATTTTATTCGGGTCGATCAGTACGCGCGGCTCTGCCTTCGGATCATCTTTCGGACGCACCTGAAACACGGCGTGATTGGAACGTCCGTCATTGTAATGGCTGAAGGCGTATTTGCCGTATGCGGCAGGAACGGATTCGCTCGGGCGGTTCCACATCTGCGCCATGAAGCGGTGTACGGATTTCTGCGCCGTTTCCGATCCCTTGATATAATCCTGAAATTTTTCGTTCTGGCGGTCGATCCATGCGGTGACGTTTTTATCATCGATTTTTTCCAGCGGGCGGAAATGGTCATGCACGTCATAGCCGTGGATTTTTTCAACCGTATTGTCATGCGGCGGGTTCAGCGCCCGTTTCAACGCTTCGACCGAGGGCGGCGGCGAGCCGATACGGATTTTTTTGTCTCTCAGCGCGTCGCGGGCGTTTTCTCCGGCGCGGCCGAGATATTTTTTGATGCGCTGTGCAGGTTTTTGATGTTTTGCTTTTTTGTTTTTTTCAGGTTGTGCCATAGCGGAATCATGCCCTTTTCGTGTGGTTTTTTATAAAACAGCCCGTTCGCCGTTTTATAAAACGGCGGCGGCACACATGATTCCCTCTATTTCCGCACGGGGTGGAAACAGAATCACTATAAAGCAGAGTGTTTCAAATTTGAAATACTCTTTCAAAACTATAGGGAAAAATATAATAATATGTCAAGTTTTTATTGTGCCTTAAGGCCGCGCACCGCCCGATTTTTTCCGGTCGAAAAACGTATGGATGGCTTTTTGTGATTCGTCGGAGGCAAGGCATTCGCGGAACACATGGCCTTCGCGGGTGATGCGTTTGGCCAGCGGCTCGAATTCGCGGCGCAGCAGCGCCTTGCTTTCCACCAGCGCCTTGCGCGGTTTTTGCGCCAGTTTTTGCGCGGTGGCAAGGGCGGTATCCAGCGCCTTTCCGGGTGTGCAGATGCCGTTAATGATGCCGGCCTCTTTTGCATCCTGTGCGGAGAACGCTTCGCCAAGCAGCAGAATTTCCGAGGCGCGCTGATGGCCGGCAACACGCGGCAGCAGCAGGCTGGATCCGGCTTCCGGCACAAGGCCGAGATTGATGAACGGCATCTGGAACACCGCATCCTCGGCGGCATAGACAAAATCGCAATGCAGCAGCAGTGTCGCGCCGACCCCGACGGCATGACCTTCAACAGCGGCGATCACCGGCAGTTTGGCTTCGGACAGCGCATTGAGAAAATCGCGCACCGGGCTGTTTTCGACATCAGGCGGCGCGTCGAGGAAATTCTGCAGATCATTTCCTGCCGTGAAAGTGTCTGCCGTGCCGGTCAGAACAACGGCGTGCAGATTTTTATCCTGATCGGCATCGGTGATGGCGGCGGCCATTTCCGCGTAGATTTCCGGTGTCAGCGCGTTTTTTTTCTCCGGGCGGTTGATGCGGATGGTCAGAACGCCGTCTTTTTTCTCTGTCAGTACCGTTTTCATTCTCATATCCTTTCCTGCAATAGAATTAAAAAATTTTAATAAAGGTGCCACAGCCGCGGGGCGGGCGACCATGTTTCCTGATTGATTACGCCCTCTTCGGTGCGGTCGTTGTAAAACTCATAGCGCAAAATACGGTTTTTGCCCGTCGGCAGGTTTTCGCTTTCGACGGTTTCGGTCGTGCCGATTCGCTCCTGCAGGCAGGGGCTGCCTTTTTGTGCATGGCCTTCGCGTATTTCGGCGCTGCGGAGCGTGATGTCGTAATGCCGCTCCTTTTCTGCCGCGGCGACATCGGCAACGACTTTGCAACTGATCCAGTAACTCGCGGCCGCCGGTTGCGGCAGGCACAGAAAAAATACGGCGGTCAAAACAAACAGAGCGGTGCTTCGCATAAGGTTATTTCTCCTCCGGCAGCAGAATGACGTAATGTTTCTTCAAAGGGGTCAGGCTTTCCCATGTGCCTTTG
>SKHU01000244.1 GCA_007116755.1 Alphaproteobacteria bacterium | reverse complement strand
CATCACGCGGCGGTTATGGGTAAAGCCGGCCAGCAGCGCCAGAGTCGTATTGCGGTCGAATACATAACTTTCGTCCAGCTGCGGCACATAGGCATCATTGGCCGGAACAGAAAATCCCGGAACCTGCATATTGCTTTCGATCCCGAAAGCCTGCTGCACAGATACGGTTGTATCCGGTTCTTCCAGTACAAATCCTTTTGCTTTTGCCGTCATATCTCTTCCCCTTCCAGTTCCCTGTATTTCTGATAGGCTATTTTCAGGACGGAATAGGCCATGTTGATTTTTTTCATCATCTCCTCCGCCTCCGTATCGCTGCCGCCGCGTAAATCGGGATGGTATTTTTTGACCAGCATTTTATATTCTGATTGAATTTCCACCCATGTCAATGGCGGCTCCAGCCCCATCACCGACATCGCCTCGCGTTCCGGTGCCGGAACGCTGCCGCTGCCGTCCTGCCGCTCCTGCCTGCGACCGGCATGAAAACGGATGTTGTGGTCAAAATCCAGATTTTCGTAAATACGCCGCTGCAACCGCTCGAAATCGGTATGAGGCGGCACCATATCCCATGTCGGGCGATCCCATAAAAACGTATTGTACATGTGGTTTTCGATCTCGGTGCGTGACATGCCGGAAAAAAAATCCCAGTTTTTATTATAGTCCCGCACATGATCGAGGCAAAAATGGTAATATTCCGTCAATGCTCGGTTTTTCGGTGCGCGGTATTCGCCTGCATGCGGGCAGCCCGGCACATCACAGGAATGCGCTTCTCCATGCTGTCCCGCTTTTTTTTCACGGGCAAGCATATCCAGAAAATATTTTGAGGGTTTAACGGCCATCGGTCTTTATTACGCTGTTGGAATCGTTTATTCTGCGCTTATCTCTTCTTAAGAAAAGCGAAGTGTAGCATGGGACCTGTCGGGCGCAAAATAAAAGAAAAGCTGGAAGCCGCATTTTCTCCACTGCATCTCGAGATTCGGGATGACAGCGAAAAACACCGCGGCCATGCCGGATATGACCCGCGCGGCGAAAGCCATTTTCACATTACTGTTGTATCAAAAAACTTTGACAGCAAAAGCCGTATCGAACGGCAGCGCATGATTCACAAAACAATAGCTGATGAAATAAATACACGTATTCATGCAGTTAGCCTTTCCCTGCATACACCAGAGGAATACAGCGCCGAGGAATAATTCGTTTTTTTCTTTCCGGACAATTTCTTCTGGACTAAAACACTCTCAAGTTGTAATATCCGGCAAAGGGGCGGCGTAGATCGGCCTCCCATCTGTTTTCATTGCAAAACTGCCAGTTAAAGAAAGCACACGTGAAGAAAAAAAGGCAAAAAACAGGCAACTCCGGAAAAACAGCGGAACATACGCAAGCTCTCCCTGCCGCTGTCTCCGCCGCTCTCGACCTGCGTAACAACAGTATTTCCTGCCGCAATATCCGCATTCACGGCCGTCGTACCAGCATCCGGCTGGACGAGCAAATGTGGCAGGCCTTAAACGAAATTGCCGAAATTGAAAACTGCAATATCCATGACTTATGTTCCACAGTCTATGACAGCAAAGACAGGGATACGGGTTTTACTGCCGCACTGCGCAGCTTCCTGATGAATTACTATCGCATGACCGTACAGCACTGCGCCCCCTGCCGTTGCCTGCCCGACAAAAACAAAGAAAAATAAACCTATTCAAACGCTTTAATGCGCTTTTTTACTGCAAGAAGATCGCGCCATGCGAGTTTTTTTTGCCCCGGTGAGCGCAAAAGATAGGCCGGATGAAAAATTGCCATCGCAGGCACGGGCTTGTCCAGCCCTTCACTTTGGTAATCCGTCCAGCGTCCGCGCAATTTGGTAATGCCCTGACTGGTTTCAAAAAGCGCCTTGGCGGAAACACCGCCGACAAACAGCAAAATTTCAGGTTTCACCAATTCGATATGCCGCCGGATAAACGGCATGCAGACGGCGATTTCCGATGCCGAAGGCGAGCGGTTGCCGGGCGGCCGCCAGTTTATGATATTGCTGATATAGACTGTTGTTCTGTCCAGACCGATTGCCGCCAGCATTTTATCCAGCAACTGGCCGCTGACCCCGACAAACGGCTTGCCGATTCTGTCCTCATCTGCGCCGGGCGCTTCGCCGATCAGCATAATTTTGGCCTCCGGATTGCCGTCGGCAAAAACCGTATGGGTTGCCGTGCGTTTCAATGCACAGCCCTCAAAGGATTTCAACGCCGCCTCCAGCTCTTCCAGCGACTGCGCTTCTGCGGCCAGCCGCCGCGCGTCAAGACTGGCCTCCGCCGTGCCCAGAGGTTGCGATTGCGGCTGCATCGGTGACGGTTTCGTGGCAGGTGCCTGCGGAGGCGGTGCAGATGTTGCAGATAACGATTCTTCTGCGGCGGCTGTTGAAACTGCCGCAGGCTGCAAATCTTTCTGCCCGTTTAAAAACTTTGCCGCCGGTAAAAACGCCGCCTTGCGATAGTCCAAAGCGGCATCGGAGACAATATCGGTCACGCCGATCTCCCGATACCAGATCAGCGCCGCCAATGCTTCCTGCCGTGTCAGATGTGCCTGTGTCATGCTTCTGTTATAACGTTATTCGCGCCTGAAAAACAGGCAAAAAAAACGGGGCGGTTCTGTTGCTAGGCCCGCCCCGCGCCCCACCTTACACATGTCAGTGCATAAGGAATTGAAATGCTTGGTTGTTTACGCTACGAGACGCAGCTCGGCAACCTGACGATCATTATCGTTTGCATTTATGATTTTAGACCGATAACGGCGGTACTCCACCGGGTGAAAGCAAATACTGTCTTTACTGCGCGCGTCGATCCTGTTTCGGCCCCATCACAACGATACATATCCGTCCTAGAAAATTTGTATCGTTATGGTGGAGCCGCCGGGCACTGCCCCCGGGTCCGCAAACGCCTATTCCACAGCGCGTTTATCACCATAGTCAGACAAGCTGACAATTTCATTATAACACAGTTTTACGGGGAAATTCAAAAAAATCGTTCAGAAATTGTCCTTGCGGCGGCGAATTTCGGCAAAAACCTCCTCCGGTGCGGCATCGGCCATCCCGATTCCCTTTTTGACATCGGGATGATCGCAACGCAGAAACGGATTGATCGATT
>SKHU01000001.1 GCA_007116755.1 Alphaproteobacteria bacterium | reverse complement strand
TATTCCTCCAGCACAGGAAAATATCCGTCCACAATCGTGTCCAGCACGGCATAGGCCAGATAATCCGCGCCCGATGACCGGATACGCCCCTTGCCGCGCCGCAGTCTTTCGCGTACGGGATCCAGAACGTCGCCTTCGCGCTCCTGAAAACTCAGAACGTAATTTTTTCCCAGAAACAGGCTGATCTGTTCGATCTCTGTTCCCGTATCCTTTTGACCGGTTTTTTCGCGTGCCGGATACGCCATGCGCGTGACAATAAACAGGTGGTCATCATATTCTTCCGTTTTCGGACGCTGGTGCAGATTAACGACATCTTCCAGCGCCAGCGGGTGAATACCGAAGACCTCGCCCGCCTCGCGGAGCAGATCAATATCGCCCAGCCCGTCGATATTGATCCATGCGCAGGAAAATTTTTTGGCGAAGGCACGCGCCTCTTTTGCCGTTTTTACCTGTTTTTCCTCGATCGTTTTTGCGTCATAGCCGATCACGGTGATTTTCGGCGGTACGGCATCGGGGAAAACCCGCAGCGTACCGGGCGAGGTGCCCGGTGCGGCGCGATAGGCGTAATCGGTTTTTTTGCATTGGGCGGGCGTCATTCCGTGCCGCCGTTTTCGATAACGGTCACGGTGATAATATCCGATTTCACCGGCGGGTCATGCAGGACATGATAGCCGTCCCCCATAACCAGTTGCAGGCGGTATTCGCCCGGCTCCAGCTCCAGAACGGTTTCTGTCTCGCCGCCGCCGAAATGGATATGCTGATCATCGGCCAGGATCGGATCGTCGTAAAATTCCTCCGGAATTTCCGTATTGATCAAAAGATGGAAATGGCCGGTATTCTCTTCATAGGTTTCCGCAGGGGCGACCTGCATCCCCTCAAGACCGAAACGCGCGGTAAACGGCATGGTGATCGTATCGCCGTCCTGCAGATTGACAAAAAATGCGCGCGCATCCGGCGAGGCGGGGGTGCGCCCCCAGTCATCAAAAAATTCGCGCGGCTCGTGATTTGCGTGATGCGTATGGTCTGCGTCACTGTTTTCGGACGGTACTCCCGGCATTACCGATTGCTGTGATCCGGGCATGTCCGGCTGTTCAAAATTCAGCAGCGCCATAAACAGCACGGCAAAAATGACCAGGCCGGCCAGTGCTATCAGAAGTTTTTGGTGTTTCATGTTATTTCCTTTCCTTAAAAAAATACGTCTGTTTCTTATTCTTCCGGCTGCGCATCCTGTGGCGGCGGGGGAGGCGGCGGATTAATCGCCCGTTCCGCCACCAGCCAGTCGCGGCTTGCGGCAATAATCTCGTCCAAAAGCTCCATCTGGTGCTGCCCGACACCCATATGGTCGCCGTCGAAAACCAGCACCTGTTTCGGGTCGGGTGCCAGATTGATATAACGCTCTGCTGCTTCCTGCGGAATCAGGCGGTCATCCGCACCGGTCAGCAACAGAAACCGGCCGCTTTCAATCTGCGGCAGATGCCGCACGGGATCGAGATGCCACAGCAAAAGATTGACGGCAAATCCGGCCGGTTTTCTGATGCGGTCGGGCTCGACACGCGGATGCGCGGCCACCAGCGTACCGATCGGTGCGCCGCCGTATCCCATGACGGTCGCGGAAATTTTATAGCCGCGATGCGTTAGAAAATTTTGCACCGCAGGCCCGACGAGCGTGCCGAGCGAAAATCCCAGCAGACTGATGCGGTTTTGATCGATATAGGATTGCCGCGTCAGCCATTCCATTCCTGCCTCGATCTGCGCGGGAACGCGGTGTGCGTCGCGGTGCAGCGCCGGAAGTTCGGAGAACAGCGCCCGTGCGCCTTTGGGCAGTTTCGGCGGGAACGGCCAGTCATAACCGACCAGCACATTTGCGCCCGCATCGGGAAGATAGCGCAGATTTTCCTCCCCCATCCCCAGACCGCCGAGCACCAGCAGCACCGGAAGTTTTTCATCCTGCGGCAGCGGGTGCGGCAGAGAGACGGCAAAACGCGCTGTTCCGGCGCGTTCGGTTTCCAGCGTGACATCCAGCATCATGCGGTTTCCCTGCCGTTCCATAAAAATCACCGGCACGGCTGTAGAAGAGCGATTGCCGTAACGTTCCAGCACGGTCAGGGGCTCTTCGGCAATATGCAGGGAGACGCCGACACCGGCGACGCAAAAAACCAGACCGATAAAGACAAAGACAGCCTTGATAAATTTCACGGCGTATCACTCACCTTTCTTTAAGGGTATTCATTCATGTCGCTTGCGTCGTTTTCTGCAGCGGGATATGTCGCAGAATCTGCTGTATCTTCTTCATCTGTGTCGTCGTCTTCAGCGCTTTGCAGGCGTGTTGGAGGTGTTTCGGTTTCCTCTCCGGTATAGGCTTCGGTAATGCCCCAATACCAGCCGGCGAACCCGCCAGGAAGCAGAGCCTCAAGCTCAAGCGGCACGGGAAATTCGCTGCGCCGTTCGCGTCCCGGCGGCAGCACGTCCTGAAGCATAATAGTAACGGTTTCATCTGTCAGAATACTGCAGTCCAGCGGAATATTGCCCGGCCTGCGGCGCTGCATCTGCGTCCGGGCATGGTCAAGAATGCGTGACGGCGTACTGCGCCGCACATCCATAAATACGCCGCTGCCCATATCAACAGTTTTAAGGAGTTCGGTCTCTTCGGATATATCTGCGATATCAGCCTCTGCCGGAACGCAGAAGGTCAGCACAAGGCGCAGATCGAAACCCGCCATAGGATAGCGCGAGGAGTTGCGTATACGACCGGAAAAAACCGACTCCGCACCTGAAAAATACAATGTCATATCATGAATAGAGACTTGCGACGGGCGCACTTCATTGACTCTGATGCCTTCCTCACGGATGGTCTGATCGGTTGTAAAATACAGGAACGCCCCGACGGCGATTGTTCCGACAATGATATGAATACGGTGTTTGGGAAACGCAAATAAAGCGACAAGAAGGCCGACAACGACACCGACAAGACCTAAAAACACGTGCAAAATCTCCTTCTTTGTTTCCGTGACAAGACGTTCAGTGCTATTTTAAAGATTAACGGTCGTTTGTCTATAGCGCGTGTCACGTGCCGCAATGTGCCGCCTCTCAATCACGAAACACATAAAACAGGAAAAAAAATGCAAAATATTTT
>SKHU01000191.1 GCA_007116755.1 Alphaproteobacteria bacterium | reverse complement strand
TACCGGCGCTGTTAAGTCAACGCGAATCGGCCCGAGAGGCGACTTCCACGATATTCCCGTGCCAACAGACATGCGCAAACTCCCCTTGTTTCCGCCAATTCCGGGGCCGCTATCATCCACGCTCCACAAGCTTCCAAAATCCGTGAACAGATGTCCGCGAATCTGGAATTCCTCCGGCAGACCGATCGGAAACCCTAGTTCCGCCGAGCCACGATAGAATTTGTTTCCGCCCAGCGTATCCTTTGTGGTGATATCACGCGGCCCGATACCCGAACGTTCGAAACCGCGCAGCGTTGTTCCTCCCAGTGAAAAGCGCTCGTTGATCTGAACATTTTCGCCGCCCCATCCGACAACATATCCAACCTCGCCAAGTGCGCTGAACACCCACTGGTTGGGCAACGGCCAGTAGCGGTTTGCTCCGACTCTTAAATTAACATATCGCGCATCGCCGCCCAGCCCTGCAATCTCCGTATCAAAACGAATAATACTGCCCTCCGTCGGATCCAGCGTGCTGTTGCGCGTATCATAGGTAATGCGTTGAGAAATGGCAGAGGTCACCCGCCGTCCTTCCTGCTGTTTGATGAACAGAGAAGCTTCATCTTTTACATCGGTGATTTTGCTTTTTTCCAGCCGGTAGGAGAGCGACTGCCGCATATCCTTGGCAATCGGATAGCCGGTGAACAGACGCCCGCCGGTCTGTTTACGGTTAAAGGAACTGATACGTTGAAAATCCCGTACGATATGGAACAGGTTAAAACCGGTTTCCAGATCTCTGTTCAGAAAATACGGCTCTGTAAAGCCGATGTCGAATTCCGAACGGATACCTGATAATGTTGTGCTGAATTCAACGGTTTGCCCCTTACCAAGAAAATTACGCTCGCGCAGACGGAAATCCGCCAAAGGCCCGTCTGCCGTTGAAAATCCTGCACCGATCGTCAAATCACCGGTGGATTTTTCCTGCACTTCAATTTCAATATCCGTCTTGTCAGGAACGGCTGTCGGTACAGTCCGCACTTCAACACTCTCAAAAAAGTCGAGATCTTCAATCTGCTGCTTGGAGCGCTGCATCCGCGTCCTGTTAAACGGATCACCTTCTACCAGCAGCATTTCACGTCGAACCACCTTGTCAAGCGTACGCACATTGCCGCTGATATTGATATTATTTACAAAGGCTTTCGCGCTTTCATTCACCACAAAGACAAGGTCGACTTTTTTATCGGTACGGCGGCGCTCAACCCGCGGGCGTACATCAATAAAGGCATATTGGCGGTTACCGATCTCCGTCGTCAGGTGCATGACTGTATCTTCAACAGATCCCGCGTTATACCACGCCCCCTCGCGCAGATCGATCAGCGTGCGGATCCAGTCCTCACTGATTTCGTGCACATTGTTTTCAATCCCGATCGTACCGATGCGATAGCGCGGCCCTTCTTCCAGTGTAAACGTCACAAAAAAGTCGCGACGGTCAGGAGAAAGCTCGGCCACTGCCGATGTCACCTGAAAATCGGCATAGCCGCTGTTCAGATAAAACCGGCGCAAAAGCTCGCGATCAAAGCCAAGGCGATCGGGATCGTATCTGTCGCTACGGGAAAGGAATCGGTACCAGCGGGTTTCCCGGCTGCTGATGACGCTTTCAAGCTTGGCATTGCTGAAATGTCTGTTGCCGATAAAATTAATACTGCGGATGCGGGTTTTCGGCCCTTCATGAATTTCAAAAACCAGATTGACCCGGTTTTGATCCAGTTGAATAATCTTCGGCTCGATCCGTGCGGCGAACAACCCGTTTAAGCGGTAAACTTCCAGAAGCCGCTCGACATCGGTCTGGACTTTTGTGCGCGTAAACACAACACGCGGACGCAGCCGGATTTCCGACATTAACTCGTCATCTTTGAGCTGCTTGTTGCCTTCAAAAGCGATCTGGTTGATCACAGGGTTTTCAACAACGCTGACAACCAGCTCGTCACCCTGTTTGTAAAAACTGATATCGGCAAAAAGTCCGGTTCCAAAGAGAGTTTTCAGGCTGCGGTTCAGCGTATCCTGCGTGATGGTGTCACCGGGCTGAATCTCCATATAACTCATGATTGTCGCCGGCTCGATCCGCTCGGCACCCTCGATGCGGATTTTAGAGACGGTCTCGGCCTGCGCCGCCGTGACATGCACGACAAGCCAAACGGCCGTCATAAACAGCAGAGCCGTATATTTGATAAGTTTCAAGGGCATCGCTTCTTTTATACCTTCTCCCGTTCTCCAGATTATCAGAAGTTTACAGATTTGACCAGATGCTTTTCCCACCGGAATCACGGAACGGAAAAACAGCCAGAAAACGCATCATACGTGACAGGTTACGGTCAAGCGCCGCCATCGTTTTCGCCATATCGGCACTGTCGTCTTGCCGCCAGCTTGCGAGCGTTGCCATATAGGCTGCGGCCAGCGCAGGAACGGCCGCCTCCTCCTGCCAAACAGCGGAAAAATCAATATCCGCTTTCTCAAATATCAGGCGCATTGTGTGGCAAAACGCACTTTTATGCTGCAGCGCGGCAGCCGGAGAGGCCGTCAAATCCCTCAGAAGCACCCGCATCGCCTCCCTGTTTTCATTAAGAAGGTCAAGGCGAAGCATTATAATCTCGAACAGCCTGTCTTTTACGCCGTCACGCGCGGGATCAAAACCGAAATCTTCTGCCGCCATGCGGTCGTCAATGCCCTGCAGCACAGCCGAAACAATTTCCTCCCTGCACGAAAAAATCTCTGCCGCCTCCGCAGCCGTCAGCCCTGCCGCTGCGGCAAGCGCGTCCAGCGATGCATCCGGCCAGCGGCCATCCGCAGCGAAACCCAGCGCCGCCTGTAAAATCTTCTGTTTTTTTGCTGTAAACTCTGTCATTGTCTTGACGTCCGCCGTTTTTTCCTGAACCATAGCAGACAATCCCCGCAATGGCCAAAACTAAATAACCCTGTTGAAAAACAAATAACAAGCAAAGAAAACGGAAGATATAAAAAATGAGCAATGAAGAACTCAGCGTCGTCGGAATCGGAAATGCGATTGTCGATGTCCTCTCCCACACGGATGAAGTTTTCCTTGTACAGGAAAACCTCACCAAAGGAACGATGGCTCTGATCGAGGAAGATCAAGCGGAAGCGCTTTACGCCAAAATGGGCCCCGGTGTCGAAGTCTCCGGCGGCTCCGTTGCCAATACGATCGCCGCATTGTCGTCGCTGGGCAGCAGCGCAGGATTTATCGGCAAGGTCGCCACCGACCAGCTTGGCGATGTTTTCTCTCATGACATGAAGGCGATGGGGGTTGTTTTTGATACGCCGAGACTGGAGGACGGACCGCCGACGGCGCGTTGTCTGATACTGGTCACACCGGACGGCCAGCGCACAATGTGCACGTTTCTTGGAGCCAGTGTCTGGATTGCGCCGGCCGACATCAAGCCGGAGTTGATCGCAGCAGCAAAAGTCGTTTATCTGGAAGGGTATCTGTTTGACCGTAGCCGCGCCAAACAGGCTTTCCGACAGGCGGCGGAAATCGCGCACAAAGCCGGAACCCGAGTCGCGCTGGCGCTTTCCGATATGTTCTGCGTCGAGCGCCACCGCGAGGAATTTCAGGACATGGTCTTGAACCATGTCGATATCCTGTTCGGCAATGAAAGCGAAATCAAAATGCTTTACAAGGCCGACAGCTTTGAAGACGCCGTTTACGCAGTGCAGGAAAATTGCGAGCTGGCCGTGCTGACCCGCAGCGAGAAAGGCTCGCTGATTGTCGCCCCCGAACAGCGGATTGAAATTGCGGCCGAGCCTGTTCCCCGCGTCATTGATACGACCGGTGCGGGCGACATGTATGCCGCCGGATTTCTGCACGGATACACGCAGGACAAACCGCTGGAAATTTGCGGACGCATGGCTGCCATTACGGCATCGGAGGCTCTGTCACATCTGGGAGCCCGTCCGCAAATCTGTCTGGCGGAATTGCTGGAAGAAAAAATCGGCAATGCCGCTTAACCGCAACATAAAAACGGCATAGGCATAGATGAAGCAATATATCGGGAAAATAAAATACCTGACTGTTATTGCTTTATATTCTTGCGTATGGGTTCTGTTTTTTTCTGAGGCCGCGGCCGAAACACTGCCGCCGCCGCAACACGCGCTGGCCATGCACGGCACACCGAAATATCCCGCGGATTTCATGCATCTGGATTATGCCGATCCCGATGCGCCGAAAGGCGGCACACTGCATCAGGCCGTAATCGGACATTTTGACACGCTGAATCACCATATTATTTCCGGTCGCGCAGCTGCAGGGCTGGCTTTGACGGTGGACACCCTGATGCAGAGGGTCTGGGACGAGCCTTTCACATTGTACGGGCTGGTTGCGGAAAGCATTCAAATCCCCGAGGACCGTTCTTTTATCATTTTCAACCTTAATCCCGATGCGCGCTTCCATGACGGCACACCGATGACGGCGGAGGATGTGGTTTTCAGCTATGAAGCCTATCGCAACCACGGGCACCCCGTACGGCGGCGCGTTTACAGCCTCGTGGACAAGGTCGAGAAACTCGGCGAGCGCAGCATCCGCTTTGATTTCGGTGACGGCTATGATGCGGAAACGGCACTGATTCTCGCCATGATGCCGGTTCTGCCGAAACATTACTGGACGGATGAGGAAAACGGTCGCGATATTACCCGCACGACGCTGGCTCCACCGCTTGGCAGCGGCCCCTACCGCATCACCCGTGTCGATCCCGGACGCAGCATCACCTATGAACGGGTGAAGGATTACTGGGCGCGCGACCTTGCCGTGAACCGGGGACATTATAATTTTGACCGTATGATTTTCAGCTATTACCGCGATGATGATATCGCTTTTGAAGCTTTTAAAAGCGGCAACTACAATCTGCGCCGTGAAAGCGACATCCGCAAATGGAAGACCGGTTATAATATTCCGGCGGTGCGGGACGGGCGCATTGTTTTGCGCGAAATTCCGCATGGCCGCCCCGAACACATCCGCTCTCTTGTTTTCAACACGCGGCGCGATATTTTCAACGACCGCCGCACGCGGAAAGCCTTGTCGCTGATGTTCGATTTCGACTGGCTCAACGATAGCCTTTTTTACGGCGCGTTTCAGCGGATCGACAGTTTTTTTCCGAACTCTGAGCTGGCCGCACGCGGCATTCCGGAAGGCCGGGAGCTTGAACTGCTTGAACCGTTCCGCGACATATTGCCCGAAGAACTGTTCCTACAAGAATACACACCCTCGCCGGAAGGCGACCGCCGCAGCAATATGCGACGCGCACTGGCTCTTCTGGACGAGGCCGGCTGGCATATCCGTGACAAAAAACTTGTGCGCAAGGAAAACGGCACGCCGTTCCGCTTTGAAATTCTGCTGCAAACGCCCGAGGAAAAACGGATCGCCCTCCCTTATGCGCGGGCACTTGAACGCCTTGGTATTACAGTCGAATTGCGGCAGGTGGAAAGCGCACAATATCAGGGAAGGCTCGAATCTTTTGATTACGATATGGTGTTTTTTACATGGTTCAATTCACTCTCCCCCGGCAACGAGCAGATGAATTACTGGGGCAGCGCCGCCGCCGATTTGCCCGGCAGCCGCAACTATGCAGGTGTCAAAAATCCGGCTGTCGATGCGCTGGCCGACAGCATCGCCCGCGCACCGACACGCGAAGAACTTGTTGTGCGCACACATGCGCTTGACCGCGCCCTTTTATGGGGGTATTACACCGTGCCGCTACATTATCTGGGGCGCGATCTGGTTGCGCACAGTACGGATTTAAACTCTTCCCCAAATGTGCCGACCTATGGTACGGTGATTGAGGCATGGTGGACGATGGAAAAAACGAATTAAATACTTGGCGTTTTTGTCCGCTGTGCTAAACTGTAAAAAGAGTTTTGGGATATTTCGCAAAAGGGCCTCCGCCCTGCGCCAACAAATTAAGAGGATTGAAGATGTTGAAACGTATCGGCACAATGGCAACTATCGGTGTTTTGGCGGTCATTTTTGTGGCGGGTTGTACGCCGAAACCCCGCGATATGGCGGACGCCTACTGGCAGCGCGTCGAGGCTCATTCCGCATTGTATATGACCGGACCGAAGGCGCAGCAGCGTCTGGATCAGGATATCTCCCGTTGCGTCCGCGAGATCGACGAGCTTGTCGAACTGGATGCCCTGCGGGAAACAACACCGCCCGATACGCGCAGCGCCTATCACCGCGCGCTGAAAAAATCCGGCGATCTGGATTATCTGGAAACGCCGGCGCGTTATAAAGATGCCCGCATCGATCACAGCGATTTTCATGATTTTGAAAGCTGCATGCGCCATAAAGGCTGGGAGCGTGTTCGTTATGTCCGCTATCACCATGCCGACCGTGCGCACCATAATCACAAAGTGACGCAGGCCGTCCGCAAATATGGCACAACCAGCCTTGCAAAGGCCGCAGAAGAAGACAGGAAAAAATTTAAAACAGATGATTTTGAAAGCTTTAACGACTAAAACCCGTTCGATAGAAATATAATGGAAAAAGCAGGCTGCATTCAGCCTGCTTTTTTCTTGGCGCAGCTTTCCCAATGGCCGATGACGGCTTCCGCAACCGTATCTGCTGTCAGACTGTACATCAGGCTTTCCGTCACTTTGGAGGTATGGTTTACGCCGAATCCCCGCAAAAGCTCTTCCGGCTCTTCCGGTGTACGAACATAGATGCAATGCGCCCCCCACGGACGGTATTGCGCCGGAAAGCCGTAACCGAACAGGCCGATTGTCGGTACATCGGCCGCCGCCGCACAGTGCATCAAACCGGAATCATTGCCGACAAACAAGGCGCAGCGCGACAGAACAGCCGCCGCTGTGCCGGGGTCGAGTTTTGCGATCACGTCGATGCGCTGCTTTTCCGGCACAGTATTCAAGACCTTACTTGCCATCTCTTCCTCGCCCGGCGCGGCAAATATTGCAACCGGCGCGCCGGGGAGAATACCGTCTTTTGCCGTCAGCTTTTCAATCAGCGCCGCGAAATGCTCTGCCGGCCAGATTTTTCCAACCCAATTGGCCGCCGCCCCGATTCCGAGAACAGCACCGGCACTGTCCGGTATGTATTGCCGCGCTGTTTTCATCTGGTTTTCCGAGAACCACAGTTTCGGTGCAGGCGGTGTTTTCAGCGTCATCACAGCCGCCATCTGCTCGACCTTGTGCAGCCTGTTATCTCCCCTGCCGCTGAAAATATATTTTTTCCCACTGCGAAGCAGTCTTGACACCGCGCTGTTGCGCAAATCGACAATCATATCCCAGCGTGTTCGGCGGCACTGCTGCCACAACCCGATCCAGTGACGGGCATAACTTTGCTTTTTCATGACAATCACGCGCTCCACCTGCGGCATCGGCGTGAAAATACTTTCCCCCAGACCGCCGCAGGCAACCGTAACGTCGGCTTTTGGATAATTCTCTTCAATATGGCGCAACACACCGGTGGAAAGAACCGCATCGCCAAGACGGTTGGATGTGATGAATAAAATTTTCATGTCCAGAACGGTTTGTTTGTTGTGAAGCCTATTTGAACAAAGCCATCAGCGCCAGCAGCAGAATAAGCGCCCCCTGCAGATAAATGCGCCACTGCATCATCTTATTGCTTTTTTTACGGCGGCCTTCCCCTTCATGCGCCATCTGCCAAAGCCCTGCAGCCAAAGCCGCCAGTACTGCCAGCAACAGTCCGCCGACAAGAATCAGCATAAAAACACTCATTGATTCGCGCCTTTCCGGTTGATTTCAGTGCGATTTGCGCCCAATATACGCGAAAAGACAAGGAGAGAACAATGAATATTCAAAACCTGTCCGATTTTCCGCTGCGCACGCTGGCTTTGCCGCCGCTGTCGGGGGAAGCGCCGCAAAATATCGTGTTGTTGCTGCACGGTCTGGGGTCGAATGCGGAGGATCTGATCTCCCTTGCGCCGCTGATGGCACGCGATCTGCCCGACACGCTTTTTTTATCCGTTGATGCCCCCTACCCTTGCGATATGGCACCGTTCGGATATCAATGGTTCAGTCTGCAGGATCGCGACCCTGAGCGCATTTTAAAAGAATTGCGGCAGGTCCGCCCTGTTCTGGAAGATTACATTGTGCAGGTTCTGGAAAAATACAACATGAAAAACAATAACTTGGCTTTGTCCGGATTTTCTCAGGGCACTATGACCTCGCTGTTTACCGCTCTTTACGCACAAGAGCCGTTTGCCGGCATTCTCGGCTATTCCGGTGCGCTGTTTCCGGATACGGAATCCGGCAGCCTGACAAAACAGCCCGTCTGCCTGATCCACGGCACGGCAGACGATGTCGTGCCCTTCGACAATATGAAAGCGGCAGAAAATCTTTTGCAAGCTCAGGACTTTGACCTTGAAACGCTTGCCTGCCCCGGCCTCGGCCATTCAATTGACGAAAAAGGTATTGAAAAAGGAACAGCGTTTTTGAAGCGTATTCTGTATGGCAGCGCTTAAAAATCAAAAAAATCAGGAAGTTTTTGAAGCAACCGGTCGAAAATATGATATAATAGTGCTAACGGAAGAATTTTGAGGCTATTCTTCCGAATAAACGGGAAAGATAAGGAGGGGGGAGAATGTCACTCCATCTTGACAATTGCCCGACACTGGTTCTGAACGCCGATTTTCGACCGCTCAGCTATTTTCCTTTGTCTTTATGGTCTTGGCAGGAGGCCGTCAAAGCCGTGTTTATGGATCGCGTCAATATCCTTTCCGAATATGACCGCAGCGTCCATTCCCCCAGCTTTGAAATGAAATTACCCAGCGTCATCGCCCTGAAGGAATATGTGCAGCCGCGGCATAAACCGGCTTTCACGCGGTTCAACGTGTTTTTGCGCGACCAGTGGGAATGCCAGTATTGCGGCAATATCTTCAAGACCCACGCGCTGACTTTCGACCATGTCATCCCCCGCAGCCGCGGCGGACAGACGACATGGGAGAATATCGTCGCCGCCTGTAACGACTGCAATGTCAAAAAAGGCAACAAAATGCCGCGCGAATGCAAAATGCATCCGCTCAGGACACCGACCGAGCCCAGCATCTACGAGCTTCAGGAAAACGGGCGGGCCTTCCCGCCCAATTTTTTGCACGAAAGCTGGAGCGATTATCTCTACTGGGATTCCGAACTGGACAGCAATTAAAACCGCAGCATAATAATGGCAACGCCTTCATGCCGATAGACATACCACCGGAAAAAGACGGGCTTGTTCCAACACTTAACCATATGGGCTGGATGACGGTCGGGCTGGATCAATTTTCCCGGAGTTTTGTTGATTTTGCCCCTCATGCTCCGGGCCCCGTATTGGATATCGGTGCTGCTTACGGAATTGCCTCCCTTGCCGCTCTAAAAAACGGCGCTACTGTAATCGCCAATGATCTCGACGCACGTCATCTGGAACTGCTGGAAAAAAACACACCAAAAAACCACAGGTCGCGCCTTTCTCTTATGGCCGGCGCGTTTCCCGAAAATATAAGTTTTGCAGACCACACGCTGGGTGCCGTCCTGATCTGCCGTGTTCTGCATTTTTTTGACGGCCCGACAATTGAAAAAAGCATTGCAAAACTGTTTCGCTGGCTGAAAAGCGGCGGGAAGGTTTTTGCCATAGGCGAAACCGTCTATCTTAAAAACATGCAGGGCTTCATTCCGCTCTACGAAAACAGATTAAAGAATCCGGATGATGCATGGCCCGGTTATTTTGAAAATGTACATGAAATTTGCGATCCCGATGTTAAAGATGCCCTGCCTCCGCAAATACATTTTTTTGATTTAAATACATTAACGCGCTGTTTTGAAAAAGCCGGTTTTACAATCGAGAAAGCCGCAATATTCGGAAGACCCGAATATCCCGAATGGGCGCGGCTGGACGGCCGCGAAAGCGCCGGAATTATCGCCATCAAGCCGTAACTATAGATTATATACGTATCTCACTAGCGATAATAAATTTCGGCCAAAACCTGTCGGGGATGAGTGTTAGAGCGAGAAATCAAAATCCGTTTCTATAGAAAAATACCCGTGGTGCGGCGCGAAGAACTTGCCGAAACTGTCCGGGAGCCGATTGAAAAGCGATGAGCTATGCGGTTAAGCAGTGTGTAACCTCCCGTCAATCATTGACATAAGACGATATCCTTGCTATGTTCATGCCGTTCACAGCAAACACGAAGATGGTCGACGGTATGGCAGACAGCAAGAAAAATACTCAGAAGCAAGGCGACGAGGATTTAACGCCACGCGCCGGGACACATACGCACACGGGTTATCACGACCTTGACGAAGATATAGATATAAACAGCCGGTTAAGCTTTGCAGCGGGAGCCGGCGACCTTGATGCTGTTCAATATTGGGTTGAACAAGGCGGAGATATCCGGGCAGAAAATGATAAGGCGCTGCGCTGGGCTGCGGGGGACGGTCACCTTGATATTGTCAAATACTGCGTTGAAGAACAGGACTGCGATATCCGGGCGAACAATGATGAGTCCCTGCGCAGGGCGGCAGAGAACGGCTATCTTGATGTTGTCAAATATTGCGTTGCACAAGGCGGCGATATCCGCGCCTGCAGGGACGAGGCACTGCTTTGGACGGCAGCAAGAGGTCATCTTGATGTTGTGAAATACTGCGTTGAACAAGGCGGCGCAAAACATAATCGGGCACTACGCTCGGCGGCGGCAAGAGGCCATTTTGATATTGTTCAATACTTCGTCGCGCAGGGCGAGGATATCCGGGCGGAAAATGATCTGGTGCTGCGCCTTGCAGCACAAAACGGTCATCTTGATATTGCCAAATATTGTGTTGAAGAACAGGACTGCGATATCCGGGCAGAAAATGATTATGCGTTGCGCTGTGCAGAAAAAAACGGCCATCTTGATGTCGTCGAATATTGTCGTGAACAGCATGAGCAGATCAAAACCTTACTTCAGGAAAAAGACGTTTCGGATCAAAAAAACGCCAAGGAGACCGCAAGAAGGAATAAACAAAAAAATCTTCGAGGTTTTTTACGGCGCTGAATACCGAAACCAATCGGCGCATATGCGCAAAAGAACCCTTTTTGCACGGCCATCAAGACATTGTCATTAAATAGAATGGTGGAGGGGGCAGGATTCGAACTAATTTTCAAAATATTATAAATTACTATTTTTAAATGATATTTACAGATATTGATTTTTAGATATACCCGTTTGTATGCCTTTTTGTATACTAAAATGTATACTTTTTTGAGCCATGAAACACGTATTTTATCCTTTCAAATTCTCTCGCTTCTCCACACACGGAAGAACCTCAAATAGCGAAGCTGATTTTGTCTATACTATAACGGCCAGATATATAAACAAGCTGCCACAAATCTGGCGGCTTGTTTCCTTCTCCATATCCATGCGCTATGCTTCTCCCCCTTCAAGTTTCCTTTTCAGAATCTCATAGAGCTCCTGATGTTTTCCGGGATTGTCTTCTTTGAGCCTGCGCAGATTTTGCAGTTTCCATTGCACGGCAGGAAAGCGTTCAAAATCATAAATACTCCAATCCGGCGTACAGTTTTTAACGCTCAGCAGGAATGTTTTATCCTGCGGCGTTAAACTTGCCCTGACG
>SKHU01000183.1 GCA_007116755.1 Alphaproteobacteria bacterium | reverse complement strand
AACCATCCGGCTTCCGGATTCTGTTGCGGTTTTGCCATTTTGTTTTGCCTCAAGATTGCCTTATGATAATAAAGGGAGCGTAACACAGAACACAAGGATATTTCAGCCCCGCATGAAGCTTTTTAAAGCCATGGCCACAATCGGCAGCTGGACGATGCTGAGCCGTCTCGCGGGATTTCTGCGCGATATGCTGACCGCCATCATTATGGGTGCGGGGCCGCTGACCGATGCGTTTTTCGTGGCGCTGAAACTGCCGAATTTCTTTCGCCGCATCACGGCGGAAGGCGCATTCAGCGCCGCCTTCGTGCCGGTATTTTCCGGCAAGCTGGCCGCAGACGGACGGCAGGAGGCGATGGGATTTGCCCGCAATGCGCAGGCCATGATGCTGACAATCCTTCTGCCCTTCGCGGCGCTGATCGTCGTCGCCATGCCGCTGGTGGTTCCGCTGATCGCCCCGGGCTTTGTGACGGAGGATAACGGCCGTTATGATCTCGCGGTCGAACTGGCGCGCATTACTTTTCCCTATATGGTTCTGATTTCGCTTGTCGCGCTGCTCGGCGGCGTGATGAACGCCTTTGACCGTTTTGCGCCATTTGCGGCGATGCCGCTGTTTTTCAATCTGGCGCTGATTGCCGCGCTGCTTTACGCGGCGGCGGGCGGAGAAACGGCCAGCCCCGCCCATGCGATGGCGTGGGGCGTGTTGGCGGCGGGTGTGATGCAGCTTTTATGGATGATGTTTCAATGTCTGCGCGCCGGTGCTTTTGTCGGGCTTGCGCGGCCGCGCATGACGCCGGAGATGAAAAAGACCTTCGCGCTGATGGGACCCGGCATTCTCGGCGCAGGTATTGCGCAGATCAATTTGTTTATTGATATGATCCTTGCCTCGTTTCTGCCTGCGGGGGCGATTTCCTATCTCTATTACGCCGACCGGCTTTATCAGTTTCCCCTAAGCATCATCGGCATTTCCATCGGTGTGGCACTGCTGCCGATGCTGGCGCGCGCGATCAAATCCGAAAATCACGGCGAGGGGCAAAGACTGTTCTCACAGGCACTGTCCGCAGGGGCGCTGCTGGCACTGCCTGCCGCGGCGGGGCTGGCGATGCTGGCCGCGCCGATTATCTCCGCCCTGTTCGAATACGGAAAATTCACCGCCGAGGATACGCTGATGTCCGCCCGCGCCCTGCAGGCTTATGCGCTGGCGCTGCCCGCCTTTATCGTCGTGAAGATTTTTTCCGCCGCCTCTTTCGCCGCCGAGGATACCAAAACGCCGGTGCGCTATGCGATTATCGGATCGCTGGTCAATATCGTTTTCAGCATTCTTTTGCTGATCCCGCTGGGGCATGTCGGTATTGCGCTGGCAACGGCCATCGGCGCATGGGTCAACGCCCTGCTGCTGGCGCGCAAAATCGTGCAGCAAAACCCCGCCGCAATCTGGACGAAATCGGAGACGCGGCAGATGCTCTCCCTGCTCATGTGCACCGCCGCGATGACAGCGGTTTTGGCCGCAGCATTGCATCTTGATGCGGCCGCCCTGTTTCCCGCAACCGCATTCGGCAAAATCACGCATATGTTCGCGCTGGTTTTTGCCGGTATGGCCGTATATTTTTCCGCAGCATTTTTCACAGGAAATATGCGTTATTTGAAAGAGTTATTCCGAAAATCTGCCTGATCCGCCCTGTTTATGCTGCCATGCAACACAAGATTTCCTTGATTTCCGTGTTTGCCTCTGGCAAATATACGGCGGTATCTTTCTTATTGAAAATTACCCTGTGCCGTTTTCCGGCCTAAAGACCTGAAAATCCGGCACCGATTTTTCTAAATTTTTTAGGAGTAGTTGCCATGGAATTTTTCACCCACCCCGAATTTGACAGCCATGAACAGGTCGTGCTTTTTTCCGACAAAACGACGGGCTTGCGCGCGATTATCGCGGTTCACAACACCAATCTCGGCCCGGCTCTGGGTGGGTGCCGCATGTGGAATTACGCCAGTGATGCGGAGGCGCTGACCGACGTGCTGCGCCTGTCGCGCGGCATGACCTATAAGGCCGCGATTACCGGCCTGCCGCTGGGCGGCGGAAAATCCGTCATTATCGGCGATGCCAAAAAAGACAAAAACCCGCGTATGATGCAGGCGATGGGGCGCATGGTGGAAAAGCTGAACGGCAATTACATCATTGCCGAGGACGTCAACACCACCGATGACGATATGGTGAATATCAATACCAACACCGCGCATGTCGTCGGCCTGCCGGTTAGCGGCAAGGGCACGGCAGGCGGCAACCCGTCGCCGATGACGGCGCTGGGCGTATTCACCGGTCTGAAAACGGCACTGAAATTCCGCACCGGAAAAACCGATTTGACAGGTGTCCGCGTCGCCGTACAGGGTCTGGGAAATGTCGGCTTCAATCTCTGCGAGCGTCTGCATGCGGAAGGCGCAGTGCTGACCGTCACCGATATCGACACCGGCCGCATTCAAAAAGCCGTCGATCAATTCGGCGCAACTGCCGTTGGTCTGGACGAAATTTACGATGCGGATGCCGAGGTTTTCGCCCCTTGCGCACTGGGCGGCGTCATCAATGATGCGACGCTGCCGCGGCTGAAAGCCGTCGTGATTGCGGGTGCGGCCAACAACCAGCTGGAACGCGCCGAACACGGCGCAGCGGTGAAAGCGCGCAATATTCTCTATGCGCCCGATTACGTCATCAATGCCGGCGGGCTGATCAACGTTTATTACGAATATCTGGCGCGCATCACCAAAGGCGTTCAGGGACGCGAGGAAGATTCCGTCAAGCACATTCTCAGCATCCGCGAAACGCTGGACGAGATTTTCACCCGCGCACAGCGCGAAAATCTCTCCACCGCCGACGCCGCCGACCGGGTAGCGGAAGGGCGTTTTTTGTTCCCGGATAACGGATGGGACAAAGCCGCCTAAAAAATAAAGTTTCTTTGATTTCTTCCTTTCAAAAACGTCAAGAAATACTGCCGCCTGTTTCACCATAAGCAGGCGGCTTTTTCTTTTTCTTTTTTGTCGTGGAATTGGATAGAATTAAAAAAACGGGAAAAAACAAACGACCCGTTTTCAATTTTTATTCAAAAATATTGTAAAAAAATGAACAAAGTCACATTTTCATTAACGGAACAAGATTT
>SKHU01000056.1 GCA_007116755.1 Alphaproteobacteria bacterium | reverse complement strand
GCGCAAAAAAAAAAGCGATTCGTACGATGGCGGGTTTGGAGAAAAAAATTGTAGCGGCGCGGGCGCTTCTTGACTGGACGCAGGAAACGCTTGCCAATGAAGCTTCTCTCTCCAAACCGTCAATCGTACGCATCGAAAAAGGCCAGACCAATCCTGAAAAGGCAACGCTGGACGCAATAGAGGGCGCTTTCAATACCCACGGCGTTTTCATTACGGAATTCGGCGTGGAACATCGGGAAGTTTTCCAACGCTATCTGAGCGGTAAAGGATGGTATTTAAAACTTCTCGAAGACGTGCAAAGAACGGTCGCACAATATCATGACCGGGAATTGCTGATTGACAGTGCGGACGACCGTGTATCTCCGCCTGATGTTGTTGAAAAGTATAGAGAAATACGGACAAACGGCATAAAAATGCGCCAGCTGGTGCAAGAGGGTAATACGTGTTTAATGGGTGAAGTCGGGGAATATCGTTATATCCCCGAATATTTTTTTAACAATCACGTCACTTTGATTTACGCGCAGAAAGTGGCGATGAAAATGTCGGACAACGGGTGTCTGATTATTAAAAACGACAAGCTGGCCGCCAATATGCGCAACAGCTTTAACTATAAATGGTCAAAATCGGAACCGGCAAGGGAGAGTACGGCAGATGTCCGCTTCTAAAGTTGCAAAATTCCAGTACCCCGCGCAGACCACGGCCTATAAGGTCAAGGTCAAGCACGGCCATGACTGGAAGCTGCACGACACCTGCTGTCTGGATATCTCCGTCGGCAAGGAATATCACGAAGGCGTCAAGCTTGAAGCGACAATCGGCTGGGCCAAGCACCGTTTCAGACATGTGGCGATTGCCGTCAACGATACGCTGCAGCGCTTCAACGACATGTTTGAAGGCGGCATGAGCGAGGCCGAAGCGCTGGAAAAATCGCAGCGCGAGGGCGATGAATGGATCGCCCGCAACAGACACATTCTGGATCAACTGCCATCTTATGAAATCTTTCGTTGGAACGACTGGACGGGCCGTGCCGACTTCCCCGTGAAGTTTGCACGTGCCCAATTTCTTTACGTTCACAATGCGGAATTCCGGCAGAATATCGATGAGCAAATCGATAACATCTGGCAGCGCCGCTATGCGGAAAACCCGGAACTTTCGGGGCGCAAACATGAATTTCAACTGGTCTCCTACATGTATCTGATGGAGGAAACCGCTGTTTTCGCCATGATGGCCGAAGACCGCGACGATATTCATATCTATCCGGGCAGCTTCATGGAAATCTGGGGCAATCTGGAAGACGAAACCCTGATCGGGCTTGCGGGCAGAAAATTTGCCCGCATTGATTTTTCCCGCAACAAAAACTTTCAGGAAACTCCGGCAACCGCCGCACTGCTATAACAGTTACAATTTCAGAAATTCGATCAGTTTTTCAAGCTGGCCGCGTGACGCGGCACCGTGTTTTCCCGGAGATCCCAGCAGGTTGGCCGTTTCTTCTTCGCTTTTATTCAATAATGCGGCCGCATCCGTCAGTTTTTCCGATGCAACAATATAAGTTTTCAGCATTGCTCCGCACGTCCCGACCTCATCTTCCGCCAGCAATTCTTCCGCCTCGTCGAGAATAACCTTTAAAAATTCGGGGTCTTCACGGGCACGTTCCAGAAAAACCTCTTCAATATCACGCAACCTTGGATCATCTTGTTTTCCCATGATCTTCTATTTCTACGTCTGTTATATGTTATAATTTTAGAAATTCGATCAGTTTTTCAAGTTGCGGTTTTGTCAGGCCGCCCGGCGTTTTCAATGCCTCCAGCATCTCCGCCTCGCTTTTGTTCAGAAAATCCGCAGAGGCAGCAAGTTTATCCGCAGCAACGACATAAGTCTGCAGCATCAGACCGCAGGTTTTATCATCTCCTTCCGCCAAAAGATTTTCTGCCTCTTCAAAAATACCCGCCAAAACATCGGGGTCGCGCCGCGCCCGCGCTACAAACACATCTTCTGCATCAATCACATCCGGTCTTCTCGGGGTCATTTTTTTTATCCTCTACGCTTATTTCATGCGGAACGGTACGGTCTGCCTTAACCGTACCTCCGGCTTTTGCGCCTTAAATTCGTTCCAGCTGCGCACCGCAGCACTGATGGCGCGATCCTGATCTTTTTTCAGCGATCCGCCCAAAATCACCATATTTCCCTGATCCATACCGTAATAGACGCGATATCCGGGGCCGGAATGGTTGCGGACTTCCGAAACGCCACCCTGCAACGGCTTGCATTCCGCCATATTGCCGGCCTGCACTTTTTTCATGCTGGACATGATTTTAACGGCACCGTTCGCATCCATCTTGCGAAACCACTTTTCAAAAGAACCGCCTTTATAAACTTTCATTTCCATGCCATCCATCATAAAGCGTTTTTATTAGAAAATCATTAACGACACACTGATTTTAATAGAAAAATAGCGACATTATTTTCATATTTTTTCTTGACATATCCCGGAGCTCTGCGTAGAGTTGCAACAGCTTTATTTTTAGATCATAGATTATGAAAGGACATCCTCATGAGCGATAAAAAATCCGAAAATTCGTTTCGCATTACAGCAATCACCGCATTATCCGCAGGGGTCGGGTTGCTGGTCGGCATCGCTGCCGGACCGGGTATTCTCGGCGGTCTGGTTATCGGCGCACTCGGTGCCGCCGCAGGCGGTGCAACAGGGCTTGTCGCGGGAACGCTCTATTTTGACGCGGCCGAGGAAGTCAAATTCATCAAAGACAAAGTCGTTGCACGCGCCAAAGAAATGTATGCGACCGTCCGCCCATCACTGAACAAAGCAAAAAAAACGCTCTCGGCAAGCTATAACAAGGCGGCCGAAGCCACCAAAACACAAATCGCCCGCTTCCGGAAAGACGGGCCAAGCGCCGAAAACGCCCCGAAACGCGGCAAAACCGCATATCTGGCAGGCAAAGAGGCCGGAGGCGATTTTTCCAAAACAGCCGGCAAACAAAAGAAAACCGCCGAAACCGCCGTTGCCGCTTCGGCTCCGGCGCAACAAAAGAAAACCGCCACCCCCAAAAAGGGCTGAACGGCCGTCCTGTGGAACAGTGTCCCCAATACCGAACTTGGAACCGAAAAAGTGTACCGACTTTTTTCCCGAAAAAACTGGAACCGAAAAAAAATC
>SKHU01000024.1 GCA_007116755.1 Alphaproteobacteria bacterium | reverse complement strand
GGATTGCCGGTCGACATTCTCGGGATTGAAGAATTTACCGGCAATCTGTCATCGGGCAATCAAAAGCGTTTTGACACAGTGCGGGAGGCTGAAAGCCATGCGGGAACAACGCAGGCGCGGCCGATCCCGCGTATGATGTAAGAAGGAGCGGAGATGAAAGATAAAGCGGCAGAGATGTATAAAGCGTTTCATGAAAATGTCGATGACATTATCGCGCGGCAGGATACGAAGCGTCGCAAAAAAGATCAAAGACGAATCAGGGAAATCCGCCGCCTTATGGCGAAATCTCCGCTGGGCAAAAAACTTCTGGACTGGGCGGATGCGAATAATATCCGCATAGAAATGGATCACCAGACCGAGGCGGGAGGATATTATATGTCGTCCGGTTACAAGATGATCGGACTTGGCGCGCGGTGTCCCAATGAATATCTGACAGGTACGCTTGCCCATGAAATCCGCCATGCATGGCAGAATTCTCAAGATTTGATACCGACAATTTCGGGAATGGATAAACCCGTGCAGGATTACGTCACGCAAATCAAATTTATCGAAGCCGACGCTTTTGCCGTCGGGGAGGCGGTACGCAAAACTGTCGGGTTTATACGTGACGGGGAGAGACGTGAAGATTGGATGTTGTGCAACTTTGACCGTATCCATCCGGAAAAAACGAAGACACCCGATTTTGAATCTCCGGAGATGATTGCAAAAAGTTTTTCTTCGTTTTTTTACGGCGGCGCACGTATGCATTTTTACGAAAGCCGCACTCTGGCACGTTATGCCAAAAATATCGGGGTCAAAGGAGTTGTTATACCGTGCGGACAATCCGAATACATCAATGAAAATACACCGTTCCTGCATAAAAAAGCGGGTGTGTCGTTGACGAACCGTCAGGAATTGTGTCGTCTGGGGGATGTGTTCGGCAAAAATTATATGGGGCATTTGCCGCAGAATATCCTTGCAAATCCGGTCTATCGCGGACTGCATTACGGCTTTGCCAAAGGGTGTCAGGTTTCTGCAAAAGATTTTGTAAAAAATGATTATTTGCTGTTCCGTTACGTGAAACACTTGCATAAACAGCGCCGAATGGGTTAAAGCTTCACCCCATGGGCAGAAAAAGAAAAGGCCTGCCGATTCACGGCTGGCTGAATATCGACAAAGATAAAGATATGGGCGCGACGACGGTTGTTGCGGCGGTGCGCCGTTTGACCGGTGCGGCGAAAGCCGGCCATGCCGGAACGCTTGACCCGATGGCGACCGGCGTTCTGCCTGTGGCGCTGGGCGAGGCGACAAAAACCGTGCCCTATATGCAGGATGCGGAAAAGGAATATCTGTTTACCGTCAAATGGGGGCAGGCCACCGATACCGATGATGCCGAAGGCAATGTGATTGCCGAAAGCGATCTCCATCCTGCAGCAGAGCAGATTGAAAAAATCCTGCCGCAATTTACCGGAGATATCACGCAGGTGCCGCCGCAATTTTCCGCCGTGAAAATTGCGGGCGAGCGTGCCTATGATATTGCCCGTCGCGGCGATGCGGCAGAGATCAAGCCGCGCTGCGTTTCGGTGAAGGAATTGGCGCTTTTGTCCTGCACCGGAGAAACCGCGGAATTCCGTTTACTCTGCGGCAAAGGAACCTATGTACGGGCACTGGCGCGGGATATGGGGGAAGCTCTGGACACATACGGCCATGTCACGATTTTGCGCCGCAGCCGCGTCGGCGGTTTTTCCGAAAAAAATGCGATTTCCCTTGCAAAACTGGAAGAAATGCTGCATAACGAACCGCCTGAACGGCTTGTTCTACCTGTGGCAGCGGCGCTGGACGACATCCCGGCCCTGTCCTTGACGGAAGAGGAAGCCCTCAAAATGTCCCGTGGACAGGTTGTGCGTTTTTTAACGGTTCAGGATCGCGAACGTCTCGGCACCGCAGGTGTGAATTTGGGACAATATGCGGGGCACGTTTTGGCTCTGTCCGGAGGAAGACCTCTGGCAATTGCCGAAATGGAAGGTGCCGTTTTGAAACCGGTGCGCGTTTTTAATCTTTAAAGAGGAAAATCTGCGCATCATACTGGAAAATTTTAATTTTAGGAGCTATTGAAGATGTCGATTACAGCAGAAAAAAAGCAGGAATTGATTAAAGGACACGCAACCGGTAAAGACGATACGGGATCGCCGGAAGTACAGATCGCTATTCTGACCGAGCGTATTGTCAATCTGACCGAGCATATGAAAACGCATCAAAAAGATGTGCACAGCCGTCGCGGCCTTTTGGGCATGGTCAGCAAACGCCGCCGTTTGCTGGATTATCTCAAGCGCAAGGATGAAGCCCGCTATCAGGAAATCATCAAGAAACTCGGCCTGCGTCGCTAAGACAACCAAGGCAGAAGTATAAAGTTTCGACAAAAACCGTCCGCCCGCTCGGTAGGCGGTTTTTTGTTTTGCTCTTGATTCTCCCCGTCGCAATCGTGTATGTTATATCTCCCGTAACTTAAAGTGACATAAACGAAAGACAGAATGCCCTTATTCGGTAACAGCAAGAGACAAAAGCGCGAAGCGGAGCTTGGCCGCAGGGTTACCGTAGAGTTTCCTGCGCCGACGGATCGTGACAAAGAGTTGCTGAAGGAGTTGCAATCCTATAATGCGGCGTTCCGTCTGGAACATGCCGTTTCCGAAAACAGCCTGTGGTGCGTGTTTGAATTGCTGTGCGACGGGGCGGATGTCAATGAACATGCCGGTGCGTTGCAGGAAGCGATTGCGTTGAAAGATAATCCCGATATGGTGAAACTGTTGTTGCAGGCCGGCGCGACCCGTCAGCATGACAGCAGCTATTATATGCGCGATGCCGTGCGTCACCGCAATGATACCGCCGTCGGCCTTCTGGAAGAATACGGCGCAAAAGTTGATGAAAGCTGTATTCTGGAAGCGCTGCAACAGGGGCGGACACGTATGGCCGACCGCCTTTTGGGCATGATTGATGCGGATAAGCGCGAGAAAACCGTGCGTGATGTTTTGCTGACCGGCATGCGCTATGATAAGCCGCAGGCGGTTTTCTGGGTCAAGGAAAGCCATCCGGAAATTCTTAAAGGCACATGCAAGGACGAAGTGTTTCAAGCCGCGGTCTATGGTGATGTCGGCTGTCTGCGCGCTTTGGGGGCGGACTGGCTGAAGAAACTGGATGCGCAGGAATTGGCGCGGCAGGCTGTTGAACGCAGCCAGCCGAAGAAACTTTCCTATCTGATGGACACCGTACGCGAAAAGCTGGATTGCGATGCGCTGGTACAGACGGCTATCAGCAAAAATCAGGACGATATACTGACCCTTCTGCGTTTGCGCGGTGGAAAGGTGACGGTGCATCACGTCACTGCGGATATGCTGGAAACCGGGCAATACCGCAGCGGTGGAGAGGGAGAGAAGGAGTTTGAGCGGCGCAGGAAAATTATCGACCAGATCAGGGAGCCGACAGAAATGCGCGGTTATCTCCTGTCCAACCTGATCCGGCATAACAAATGTCGCAGTGTTGAATATCTGTTGCAAAAGCGGCAGGACTGGCCGCGCGATGTTGTGGAAAGAGGCATTATCGGAGCGGCAGCAGACGGGCGCGCGGATATGCTGCATGTGCTGTTTACTAAAAGCAATCTGTGGGATGCTGAAACTTACGCCTCTGCGGTTAAAAGCGCACGCAACAGCACAGTGCACTATCATCTTGATAAAATTCGCGGCGAAGTGCTGGGTGAAAGCTGGCAGATTGAAAGCGAAGATACAATCCGCCGGTTGCAGAGTTTTGATCAAGTTTCCGGAAAGCAAAGCGCGATCAGCATTTCGCATATTTTCAATTTCAAATCCTGCGAAGTGGCGCGGGTGACGACAATCGGCAACGGCAAAAAAGAATATGTGTCGTTTAAAGATTTCCGCGAATACCAGAATGATGCCGATATCCGCACCGCCTATGAAAAGCTCGGCCGTTTTGTTGTCAACCCTCCCGTATTCGAAGGGGTGCATATGACATCCCGCAAGCGTCCCGCGCGTGTTATCAAGCGCCGCCATTTTCCGCCGCGCCGTCCTTAAAACGCGTTATACGCGGCTTTTCTGCCTGCTTATCAAGAAAGTTTTAACTTTTATTTTCTATAATGAGAGCGTGACAGCGTGATCGGAATTAAGAAAATAAAAAAGGACGCATGAATATGAACAACCTCTACCCTGTCGAACAAATCCTTGAAGATGCCATCCGGGAAGAAAATACGCAAAAACTGAAAAGCCTGCCGAAAAAGGATTTTGATTACGACGACATCACGTTGGGGGAGCAAGGCCAGCATCCTTTGCAGTATCTTGAAGAACTTTATGATAATGATGAAATTGACGAGAAATTCGTCACTGTCGTCATCAAGGAACTGACGGCGCGCGGTATGCGCGGAAACGAGTCTGTGTTCAATGGTAATCCGTGTCCGGCGGCAGATGTGATTGCGCAGAGGGTTCTGCCCTTTGATGCGCGGCTGGAGCTTCTGAAGAAGAATCTGGCTGAAACAATCCGGGAGGGCGGCAATGTCAAGAAATTCGTCGGAGAAATTATCGATGAGATCAAAAAAATCTATAAAAATGCGGATTATCAATCCTATCAAAAGGAATGTCCGCTTACACCGTTCGGCGGCGATACGGAAAGTCTGCTTTCTCTGATGTCGCATCTGCGTTCCAGTGCTATGAAAAATTCTCCTGATCCCGATTTGAAATTTCTGTCACGGCATCTTAAAGAGATTGAACAGTTCTATTCCATCCTGGAAAACGCAAACCACGAAATGGAAGATTTGACGCTGGAAAACAACAAAAAGAAAAATGCCGCCAAAAATAATTTCAACAGCGGTTCGGCCAATAGTGGCAACGGAGCCGGAAAACAGGACAAAGATAAAACCGGTTATGACGGCAAACCGATCGTCAAGGAAACGGAAAAACTGACACCGCAGGAGGTGCGTGCGGAGCTGGATCGTGAATTTGTCGGGCAGGACAGAGCCAAGTTGATGATGCAGGCGATTGCGGCGCGTGCTGTTTTCGATGCGGTGCGGCACAAAAACCCTGAAGGCGTACCGAAAGAGGCGCTGCATACGCGCATTTCCGGACCAACCGGTGTCGGGAAAACGACATTTGCACAGCATTATAACAAAATGCTGGCGGCAATCGGGCGCAGCAACGGAAATTTCGTGCATCTGACGCGCGAGAAAGTTGTCGAAGGCTATATCGGCCAGACGGAAAAAGCCATGAAGGAGTTTTTACAAGAGGCAATGGGCGGCGTATTGTTCATCGACGAGGTGCACAATCTGACACCGGAGCAGGGGGGGGGCGAGAAAAAAGATTTCGGCTTCCGCGTGGTGGAGGCTCTGGTCGCCGTGATGGAGGAGCAGCGCGAGAATATCACCATTATTGTCGCGGGATATGACGAAGATATCGAACGCTTCCTTGATTCCGACAAGGGTTTGCGCGGACGTTTTGACAACGCGCTGGTGCTGGATGCTTACGGGCGCGAAGATCTCGGGCGGATCATGGATCTTTTTGTTGAAAAACAGGATCTGATTATGCCCGACGAGGTACGCGAATATGCGCTGGACGAGATCATGAAATATAAAGAATCTGTTGGCGACCAATTTGCCAACGGGCGCGTGATCCGCAATTTTGTCGAAAAAATGCCGACGGAAATGGCGTTGCGCATGATGCCGAATGCCGATCCGAAAGAGGTTGAAAATCTGTCCTATGAGGAGCGCAATACGGTAACACTGGCGGATGCGAAAGCCTATGTTGATAAGCTGAAAGCCTCCGTTCCGCAAAAAGAGAAAAGGCGCTCTATCGGCTTTACGGCGGAAATGTAAGGGTTATGCGGCGGCGCGGCGCTGTTCGATCGCGTCGTCCAGCCGTGCCAGCGTTTCCTCTTTTCCCAGAATAGCAGCAATATGCGTGACGGAAGGCGACGAGCCGCTGCCCGTCAGAGCCGCGCGTAGCGGCATACCGATTTCAGGGAATTTCAGGCCGTTTTCTTTGATAAACGCTTTCACGGCCGCCTCGATATTTTCCGCTGTAAACACATCCAGCGCTTTCAGTTGCGGTTTGATATCCGCCAGACGCTTCCTTGCGTTGTCATCCAGAATATTTCCGGCTTTTTCCGTCAGCGGCAGCGGGCGCGGCTGCGCATAGAATAACGCTTCATCCGCAAGTTCCGTCAGACGTTTCGCGCGTTCAATGAGATCGCCCATGCCGCTTTCAATCCATTGCATCGCCGTATCAGACGGCGCATGTCCGAGTTTTTCCGTCAGAAACGGCAGGATCATCCGTGCCAGCTCTTTATGCGGTGTCTGCGCCATGTAATGCGCGTTCAGGCTGTCGAGCTTGTCGAAATCGAACCGTGCCGCCGATTGGCCGATATGTTCCAGATCAAACCATTCAATGGCTTTGTCCGTCGGGATGATTTCCTCATCGCCGTGGCTCCAGCCCAGACGCAACAGGTAATTGCGCAGTGCTTCGGGCAGATAGCCCATCTCGCGGTAGGATTCAACACCCGTCGCGCCGTGGCGTTTGGAGAGTTTTTTTCCATCCGCGCCGTGAATTAGCGGCAGATGCGCAAAAATCGGTGTTTCCCAGCCCATTGCGTCATAAATCATGATCTGGCGGAAGGTGTTGGTCAGATGGTCGTTGCCGCGGATGATATGTGTAACCTTCATGTCGTAATCGTCAACGACGACAGACAGCATATAGGTCGGCGTGCCGTCGCTGCGCAGCAGCACCATATCATCAAGCTGTGTGTTTTCCACACGGACTTCGCCCTGCACCGCATCCTGTATGACGGTCTCGCCCGTACGCGGCGCCTTGATGCGGATAACGGGCGGAACACCGTCCGGCGCTTCGGACGGGTCGCGGTCGCGCCAGCGCCCGTCATAGGTTGTGCTGCGCCCTTCCGCCCGCGCTTTTTCACGCATCTCTTCCAGCTCTTCCGGTGTGCAATAGCAGTAATAGGCTTTGCCTTCGGCAACAAGCTGCTGTGCAATTTCCGCATGACGGTCGCGGCGGGCAAATTGGGAGACGGCCTCGCCGTCCCAGTCAAGGCCGAGCCATTTCATGCCGTCATAAATTTTTTCGATCGCATCCTCTGTCGAGCGGGCGCGGTCTGTATCCTCGATGCGCAACAGGAATTTGCCGCCGTGACGGCGGGCGTAAAGCCAGTTGAATAAAGCCGTACGCGCACCGCCGATATGCAGATAGCCGGTGGGGGACGGGGCGAAACGTGTGATAACGCTCATGGTTATTTTATCTTTCTGTTGCTGTTCTTTGCCGTTGTTTTCCTTTATAAAACGGAAGATGGCACAGTTAAAGGATTTTTTGGCGGAAACGCTGGATATCGAGCGTGAAAGACTGCCGCTCTGGATTCCCGTTCTGATCGGAACGGGTATAGGCTGCTATTATCTCTGGCCTTACGAGCCGCCGCTCTGGCCTGTTGTGACCTGCCTTGTTTTTCTGGGGGCGGTTATCGCGGCACTGCCGCGTTTTCCGCTGCTGCGCCTGTGTCTGCTGGTGCTGTTTCTTGTTCCGGCGGGATTCGTCGCAGCAAAATTTCACGCGGAAAGGCTGGCTGCACCGATGCTGGAGGATAGGATTGGCCCTGTTGCGGTGAAGGGGCATGTGCTGTCCGCCCAGCCGCTGCCTGAAAACAAAGGCTGGCGCGCCATTTTGACGAATCCGGAGATCGAGAGAGTTTCGCCGGAAAAAACGCCGCACCGCGTGCGTCTGCAGATTTATGCGCAGGCGGTGGAGGAGGAGATTTTGCCGGGTATGCGGATTTCCGTTCTGGCTGTTTTAAATCCGCCTTCTCCGCCGGTCATGCCCGGTGCGTTTGATTTTCGGCGGCATATGTTTTTTCAACAGATCGGCGGTACGGGGTATATCCTTGGTCCGGTCAAAATTCTTGAAGCGCAGGCGCAGGGACGGCAATGGGTGGTATTGCAGGAAAATCTGCGCAGCCGTGTGCGCCGGAACATCCATGACAGTTTTGAAGGGCGGCCGGTGACGGCCTCGCTGGTTTCGGCGCTGCTGGCCGGTGCGCGGGATGCCATTACCGAGGAAACATGGGAAAGTATCCGCACGGCGGGGCTGGCGCATCTGCTGGCGATTTCGGGGCTGCATATCGGTTTGGTGGCGGGATTTCTGTTCTTTTTTATCCGCGCAGCTTTGGCATTGTCGGAAAAGCTGACGCTGCATTACCCGATCAAGAAAATTGCCGCAGGCGCGGCGCTGGCCGGAACAATTTGCTATCTGCTGCTGGTCGGTGCGCCTGTTTCCGCGCAGCGTGCGACGATGATGACAGGTGTTGTTCTGATTGCCGTGATGCTCGACCGTGAAGGGATTACCATGCGTCTGGCGGCGCTGGCGGCGACGGTGATTTTGCTGCTGACACCGCATGCGCTACTGAATGCCGGTTTTCAGATGTCTTTTGCAGCAGTTATCTGTCTGATCGCCTTTTATGAATCAATTTCGGAAAGCTGGCGGCGCTGGTACAGACAGGCAACGGCGATTCACAAATCGGCGCTGTATCTTTTGGGCACAATGCTGACAACAATCGTCGCCTCGCTGGCGACTGCGCCGTTTTCCCTGTATCACTTTTATCGGGTGGCCGATGAAATGAGCCTTCTGGCCAATCTTTTGGCCGTGCCGCTGACTGCGTTTATTGTGATGCCGTCCGGTCTGCTGGCATTGTTGCTGATGCCGTTCGGGTTGCATTATCTGCCGCTGCAGGTGATGGGGCTGGGTGTGGAGATGATTTATGATGTCGCGCATGATATTACGCATCGCGGCGAGCATATGATTTATGTTCCGGCATGGAACTTGCAAGGCTTTCTATTGATGATTTTCGGCGGTTTGTGGCTGTGTTTGTGGCGGTCAAAGATACGTTTTTTCGGTGCTGTGCTGATCGTTGCGGGGTGTTTTTCGGCATGGCGCGCCGTTCCGCATATGCAGCCGGATATTTACGTATCGGATCGCGGCGGACTGGTTGCCGTGCGGATTGACAGCGAAAATTTTGCTTTTTCTTCTCTCAGGCGCGAAAGTTTTGTCGCCGGACAATGGGTGCGCCGCGCCGGAGACGGAAAAAAAAGACTTGCATGGCCGGATGATGGTATAATAGAAAAGACGGGATTTTCATGCGATTGGTCTGTTTGCCGCTGGAAAAAATACGGAAAGAACGTTATGATTGTTCGCAATCCTGCCGTTTTTGCAAAACTGTGCGACGGCAGCGCTGAAAAGGCGGATATTCTGATCGCTCCGCGCGACCACATACCCCGGCATTGTCCGGCAGTGGTCAAGGCCGGGCGGTTTGATTTGCAAAACGGCGGAGCGCATGTGTTTTTTATAAAGGCCGACGGTATAGCGGTCAAAAATGTCGCGGAACAAGCGGGCGGGCGTCTATGGTCACCGCAAAGATTTTCGGGGCAATGAAGAGAGAAGAGTAATGACAGCGAAAGCGCAACAAAAAACGGCAGGCGAAACGGGGAAGACGGTACGTGGTGACGTATTGCGGTTTTTCCGTGAAATGGCACCGCGCCGTTTGGCGGCTCTGCTTTTTGTCGCCGGTCTGCTGATGTCTCTGTCGATGCCGCCGGTCGGGCTTTTCTTTACATTGTGGCTGGCGCTTCCGGTGCTGTATTTTGCGCTGGCGACGGCAGAAAACCGGAAACAGGCTTTTGCGCGCGGCTGGTTTTTCGGAGCCGGTTTCTTCATGGGCGGACTTTACTGGGTTATGTTTGCGCTGTTTGTCGATATTGCCGCATGGTGGTTTTTGGTTCCGCTGGCGCTGTTCGGCATACCGGCGCTTTTGGGGCTTTATATCGGTGTTTTCGGTATTTTGTCATTCAAAATGTTCAAATTTTTCAGCGGTATATCCAGTGTTTTGATGTTCGCTGTTCTGTGGTGCGTGATGGAGTTTCTGCGCGGTATTCTGTTTACAGGGTTTCCGTGGAATTTAAGCGGTTATGCATGGGCATCTTCGCTGGCGATGATGCAGAATCTCTCATGGGCGGGAATTTACGGTTTGAGTATTTTGACGATATTGGCAGCATCGCTGCCGATCATTCTTTTTCTCGAGGCCGGTCCGCGTCTGCGCAGTGCGGCGCTTGCGGTATCCCTGCTGCTGCCTCTGTCGCTCTGGACATGGGGGAGTGTGCGGCTGGCAACAGCCGAAGATGTGGGGGTGCATGACGGTATTATGCTACGGATTGTGCAGCCGAATATCCCGCAGCATGAAAAATGGCTGGATAACAAACAGGCCGAACATCTGCGCCGATATTTTGCACTTTCCGCCCTTCCTGTCGAGAAAGCGGCGTTGCGGCTATTTGATGAAAGCGAAATCGCAGCGCTGTCCGGTTTACAACGTCGCGACATTTTTTCCGACAGTCACGTGGCCTCGCTGCAACTGACGGAAACAAACGGCGCTGTTTTTCCGGATCAATCGCCAAGGCAGAGCCCGACTTATATCATATGGCCGGAAACAGCGGTTACGGCGGATTTGCAAACACATCCCGAATTGGGGGATTATTTGCGGAGCTCATTGCCGCAGGATTCCATCCTGATGACCGGAAATATTTACAGCCGCAAATCCGAAGACGGCCAGTATCGTTATTACTATAACAGCCTGCTGGTCATGAATGTTGCAACCGGCGAAAAATCCTATTACGACAAGACACATCTGGTGCCGTTTGGCGAATATGTGCCGTTCAGGAATTTCTTTTCCGTTGGTGCACTGGGCTCCGTCCTGTCGGGTTTCGAGGATTTTCAGCGCGGCAGCGGCCCTTATACGGCGGATTATTTTGATATGCCTGCTTTCAGTCCGCTGATCTGCTATGAGGCGATTTTCCCCGGTTATGTGATCAACAGCCGCAAACAGAGACCGGAATGGCTGTTGAATGTTACCAATGACGGCTGGTACGGGAAATCCTCCGGTCCTTATCAGCATTTCGCCTTTTCGCGCGCACGCGCGATTGAAGAAGGATTGCCGATGGTGCGTGCCGCCAATACAGGTATTTCCGCCGTGATCGACCCCTATGGCCGCGTGATAGGTATGGTACCGTTGGGGGAGGCAGGAATTCTTGATCACGCCTTGCCGGAAGCTTTGCCGCAAACTCTGTACGGCAAATGGCGGGAAGGTTTTTTCTGGAGCGCTGTTTTTTTGCTGTGCGGCGTGTCCGCAGCCGTACGGAAAAACGGACGGGAATAAAATTGGCACAAAAATAAATATCCTGCCTGAATACGATTGCATTCCTTTTGTGTCAATGGTATACCATTGAAGTGTAATTTTTCTTTATATGTACGCAGGGCTCCTTGGGAAATGCCTGATAAGATGAATAAAAAAGGTCGTCCGTCAAATAGCCAAACTCACCCTGTTGACCGGCATGTCGGCCGACAGCTGCGTGCACGCCGCCTGTTTATGGGGATGAGCCAGACGGCTCTGGCCAAGGCGGTCGGGCTGACTTTTCAGCAGATACAGAAATACGAACGTGCTGCCAATCGTGTCAGCGCCAGCCGCCTCTATGATTTTTGCAAGGTTCTGGATGTCGATTTCGAATATTTTTTCGACGGGCTGGACGGACGGGGCAGGGCGCGCAGGGAGCAGTTGCAGAAAGGCTTTGCCGACGGAGAAGATCAGACGGGTTTTGAAGGCGGCAATGATTTGATGACCCGACGCGAGACGATTGATCTG